>CAZFSH010000148.1:0-7288 GCA_964521935.1 uncultured Propionivibrio sp. | reverse complement strand
CATCGACCACTTCAACAGGATTTACGGCATGTTCATTCACATACATTTTCCCGGCTAGTTACTTAGCTGCTCATACACCCAAGCCTGAGCCTCGGGTAGAGAGGTAAAAAACTTGTAGGGAATACCATAGTGGCGATAGACCTTGTTTTCCAGAATGCCCGGCATCAATGCGCTGCCCTCAACCGCAAGATCCGCGACATGAGCAACAACAATACCGTGCGGCAGCAGACTGAGTTCATAAGCGACCACATCGCGATAAGTCTCAACAGCTTCGGCCGTAAACATCATGCTCTCATGAAAGACGGTAATACCGGCGGTTTTGACGGGCGGCAACGTGCTGTAAAAGTCAGCGACACGTCGGGCCAGTTCAAGGATCATTTCCCGGTTGAACGGACCGCGCACATGGGCAGTCACGACACGATCCTCTATCGTGCCGAGATACTCGCCATGCGGCTGAAAAGTCGTGGCGCTGGCCGTTTCGGCACTTATCTTTAGTTCGCTTGGCGCAGTCATTGAAATAGTTTAGCTTGGCATGCTGCGCCATGAATAGCGCCGATAAAGGGATTGGCCAACTTCGCCGCTTTGCCTGTCCATGCTTCTGAGACAGCTTGAAATCGGCTGAATCCAACGGTTTATGTCACGAAGCGACGGTACTGCGCAGAGAAAGCGATGGGGGAAAGGGAAGCCCACCAGAGTATTGCGCAATACCGTCGTTTCGGCGAGGCTACTTCGCCTATTGGCGTTCTGTACCGGGTTCACGGCGAAACGGCAAATGACTGGCCGTTTGCTCGGCATAGTCCTGCATGGCCACGGCTTCGCGCCGCAGGTAGTCGGCAACGGCGCGGCGCATGCCTTCATCAGCAATCCAGAAGGCTGACCAGGTGTCGGTCGGCTCGAAGCCGCGGGCTAACTTGTGCTCGCCCTGGGCGCCGGGCTCAAAGCGGCTGAGACCGTTGGCCAGACAGTAATCGATGCCCTGGTAGTAACACAACTCGAAATGCAGACCATTGACCTGGCGCGTGCAGCCCCAGTGTCGGCCAAAGAGGGTTGTGTGGTCGCGATAACAGATAGCCGAGGCGATGATCTCCTCCCTATCGCGGGCGACAAAAACGATGAGTTGCCTGCCTAGCTGCGCCGCCGCGTGGATAAAAAAATCGAGCGGCAGAGCCGGGTGGTTGCCGTAGCGGGCAAAGGTGTCGCGGTATTGCGCATGAATTACCTGCCAGGTGGCCGCATCGATCGCGTCGCCGTGCAGGGTCTCCAGTTGCAAGCCACTTTCGGCTACGGCACGGCGTTCGCGCTTGAGTTTTTTGCGTTTTTCGGCGGTAAAGGTGGAGAGAAATTCGTCAAAGTTGCAGTACCCGCCATTGCGCCAGTGAAACTGGACACCACGGCGCATCAAGCAGCCTGCTGCTTCGAGCACAGCGCGATCGTGATCTTCAACGAACAGACATTGCCAGGACGACGCTCCGCACCGGGCGACGTGCTCAATGGCGCTGTCGATCAGATGCCCGGCCCACTTGGACCGTTCAGCCTGCGTCAGATCGCTGCGCACCAGCAGGCGAGGACCGGGCGAGGGAGTGTAGGGAATGCCGCTGACCAGCTTGGGGTAATAACGCAACCCCGACTGGTGCCAGGCGTCGGCCCAGCCCCAGTCGCGCGAGAAGTCGCCGAACGAGTGCCTGCGCAGATACATCGGCAGCAAGGCCGCGGGGGAATTCGTGTCATCGCGCAGCAGCAGGTGCTGTGGCTGCCAGTACAAAGCGGGATGCCGCCCTGCTGCTCCAGATTCATCTGGCGCCGTGTCACAGAAGCTGACTTTCTCGAAACTACCGAGAAAGCCGGGGCTGGCAAATGGGTCGTTACCGGGGTTCAGGCGCTGCCAATCGACAGCGCTGAGGGCGTCGATGTGATCAAGAATTTCTGTCTGCATCCGGGGATGCTACCTTGTCAGTGATTCGGTGCCCTGATGCATCGGTGATTGCCACCATTCGCCGTTCAGAACGCTCCGTTGAGGGCTGGCAACCCATTACGCGTCATGGCTTTTTCCCTTTGCCCGGTTTGATCAATTCAAAATCCGGTAAGGCCCAACTGGCATTGAGATAGCCTTCAAGCGGCGCATAAAACCGGAAGTAGGCGAACCATGCACGCCCCTTGACTGTGGGAATCCAGTTGTTTTCCATTCCGGCCGGGATGCTGGCCTTGTCGGGCGAAAGATAAAGATCGACGCTGCCATCGGCATTGGTCGTGAGATTCATGCGCGAGGACCGGTCCGACACCTGCTGCGGGTTGTCGATCAGCGAACGCGTGTCGACGTCGTAGGCGGTGAGTGACCAGAACTGCTTGGCCGGCACATTGGGCGGCACGTGCAGACGGTAGGTGTTGCCCCCATCCAGCCACTCGCCCTGCGCATCACGGTAGGCACCGAGGTAACCCTGTCCGATGCCGGGAATACGCGTGACCATGGCGCGCGTAGTGCCCACCGCTTCGTAGCTATACGTCGATATCTCGTCCAGCTGGTGATAGTTCTCGGTCTCATGGCTGGGCAACCAGGTTCCGATAGCCTCCCATTGGGTATCCGGCCGGTAGCGAATACCGTCATCTCGTTTTTGAAACGAGCGCGCCTTGGCCATGGCTTCACCGACGACAGCGGCCTCTTCAAGCAGTTTTTTCTGCCGGGCATCGGGTGTGAAGGCTTTGCCCTTTTCAATGCCCAGCGGCTTAAGCATGGCCATGATCTGGCGGTCCCGCTCCAATACCACTTCCCGTTGAAGGATATCGGTCAGCGAATGCCAGTAGGCCATACCGCGTGGCTGCATGTGGCGCCATTTCTTGTCGCCGGCCTTGATCATGCGTACCGGCTGGCTGGCGGCCGGTGTGTCACGCTCGGCATAGCGATAGACACGCATGCCCTGATAGAACGCATTGGCCTTTGCCGGATCGGCATCGAGGGCGCGGTCAGCCAACCAGATATTGCGCGTGCTTGCGCGCACCATGAAATAGCCGGGCACATCGGCTTCACTGCTGCCCGGCGGCAGGATCAGGTAACGGCCCGGCTGCATCTTGTCGGCACCGAAGGCACCGACGTCGGCCAGTGACTTTTGCCAGAAATCAAGTATGCCGCCGGCATGGGCGCCACCGCTGAATTCCCAGACCACCGGCCCGCTCTTTTCCAGGTCGACGAAGGACCACAAATAGGGCGTCGTCGCATTCGGCGTAAGCACCCCGAGCTTGTCGATGAAGCTGCTCACCAGCACAAAGTCGCCATCCGCGATGCCGAACACCTCGCGCTGCGCGCGCTGCATTTCTGCCATCGAGACAAGTGGCAAGGCCCAGAGATAGGCTTGCGTCGCACGCTGAAAATCGAGTTCGTCGTAGAGCTTCTGCACGCTGGCTTTGCTGGGGTAGCCTTGGGCAAAACCGTGGGTAAATTGAAGTGTTCCGATACGAGTTGGTAGTGTTTGCGCCGTGTCACGGGAGCTGACTTTTGCCAGGATTGGTGTCGAGGTAGCTGTTAGCAGACTGACTGCCATGCTCATGGTGAGCACAGTAATAATTTTGCGACTGGTCATGATTTTCTCCCGTCAGTGATAGTGCGCCACGTGGCGGGCGTGCCGCCATCGTTTGCAAGATACCGTAACGCGTTAGCGATGCCTCTGGACAGGCAGTTCGCCGAGGTGTCTCAGTTTCTTATCCAGCTTTTTCAGTTAGGCAATGCGCTGCAGTAGCCGAGTGCGTTAAACGTGCGGATCAGCTGACGGTGATCAAAGCCGGTAGCGATGGACTGGAAGCCGGGCTTTTTCAGTTGGCCCGTGAGCAGCAGGCGCGCGCATTCCGCCTGAATCTCACCGGTCCACATGTAGGGTGCAGAGAGGTTCATCGCATAGGTCGTGGTCTTCACCCGGCCTTGGCCATGGACGACAACGACACTGCGCTGGACGTCCGGATGATCTTTGGGTGGTTCGCCCGTGTTGATCTGGTCGCCGATGGCATTGGTCAGGGCCTCCTTGCCGGCTTGATCGAGGTTGGTCGCTTGCGCATTGAAGGCGGCGACGGCCTGCATGATCGGCTCGATCAGGTGCTCGCCAATGGCCGTCAGCACCTTGCAGTTGCGCACACGGCCTTTCAGCCACACCGGTTCGCAGGCACCGCCCCAGGGCAGGGCGAGAGTCTTGACGGCGCGGTAGGGCACAAAGACTTCATAGACTTTGTCATTCGGCCAGGACTTGTATTCGTTTTGCTCGATGTAGTACTGGGAGGTCGCGTTGCAGACCATGCGCAGGAAGGACTTGGTCGAGGCCTCCGAGGGCAGGCCGTTGTCGATCTGGTAGAGGATGTCCAGCGAATCGATCTCCGGGTCCTCCAGCACCACCTCGGCGGCCAGGGCGCCGGCCGCCCACATGTACGAGGTGGCCGGGGCCATCAGCAGGCCTTTGGCGGCAAATTGCGCGCCGAATTTTTCGGCAATCGCTATCGCCCAGTCCTGCTCGCCGGTGGTGTCCATGTAATGGCAGTTGGCAGCCAGCGCCGCCTCCACTACCGGCCAGCCGATCTGCATGAAGGGGCCGGCCACGGCGATCACCACTTTGCACTTGGCGAAGGCCGGGGTGAGCGCGGCGACGCTGTTATCCACCGCGACGATTTCGGCATCCAGCTTCCAGACATCGGCGCCGAGGCGTTCCTTGACGATGCTCAGGGCTTTCTCCAGCTTTTCCTTGTTGCGGCCGGCGAAATAAAACGGAATCTGGCGCCGGGCGAGCGACTCGGCCACCAGTTTGCCGGTGTAGCCATTGGCGCCGTAAATGATGACTTGGCGTGCGTTGCTCATGTGTCTTCTCCTTGTTTGTTTGGGTTAGCGTGTTTCGGTATGAACGGCCTCAGGCTGACTCTTCAGTGCCTCGACGAGAAAGCGATCCTGCGGTTTTTCTGAGGCGGTTTTGGGAATCTGCTGCAGGAGTTGAATGAAGCTGGGGACAAAGTTGGCTTCGAGTCTGCTGCGGCAGGTCTTGAACAGGCCTTGCACATCGAATTGGCTGAGATCCGAATCTTTGGGCACCACCGCGGCGACCACATCTTTCTCGCCGGGCACGCCGCTGGCGGCCGGGATGCCATAGACGTAAACATCATCGACCTCGGGGACTTCGGCAATCACTTTTTCGATAAAGCCGGCGTTGATGAAATCGCCATTGCGCCGGATGCCGCTACCTTGACGGAACATGAAGTAGAGCCAGCCGTCCTTGTCTTCGCGCACCACATCGCCCATGTGCAGCCAGCCGTCCGCGCACTTTTTGGCACTGGCTTCCGGATTGCCGTGGTACTCGACCTTGAACGGGCTGCCATCCTTGGGGCGAAACAGAATTTCGCCCATGCGCTCGCCGGTGGCGTCTTTCGCCACGTCGTCGCCGTTCTCATCGACGATGCGGTAATCCAGATGCGGCGCGGGTTTGCCGATGCTGCCGACGGGGCCGAGACCTGGCGGGTTGATGGTGAGCCCGCCTTCCGCCGCGCCGTAAAACTCGATCAACTCAAGATTGAAGCGCGTCTTGAAGTCATTCCAGATCGCCGCCGGCATGCCCGCCGAGATCACGCTGCGCACAGGGTTGTCGGCGTCATTGGCCTTGGGCGGTTCGGCATAGAGCGCCGTGGTCATGCCGCCGAGCAGGGTGAAATTGGTGCAGCCGTACTGGCGCGTGATGTCCCACAGTCGTGACTTGGTGAAGCGGCGCGAGAGCACGCAGGGCAGGGCATTGGCCAGCGCCGTGCCGAGGGTGATCAGTTGCGCGTTGACATGGGTGAGCGACAGGCCCGAGTACAGCACCTCGTTGGCCTGAAAGCCAAACAGCCGTGGGATCAGCTTGGCGTTCTCGGCGTAGCGCCGATGCGTCATGACGATGCCCTTGGGATCGCCGGTGGTGCCCGAGGTGTAGATCAGTTCCAGCGCGCTGTCTGCCGTTGCGCCGGGGAAGTCGTTCTCCGAGGCTGGCCCGGCCATCACCTCGGCATAGGGCACGATGTTGGCGGCATGGAGTTGCTCGGCACTGGCCTTACCTTCGTCGGTGGGCAAGCCCACTACCCAGCGCACACCAGGCAGCGTGGGGCGCATCGCGTGCATTTCAGGCAGCGCGTAGTCCGCAGCGACCACGCCCGTGCAGCCGGCGTTGGTCAGCATGTAGACCAGCTTCTCGCCTTTGGTGCGCGGGTCGATGGGCACCAGGGCAATATCCAGCAGCGAGGCGGCGACCATCAGTTCAACAAACTCGGCGTGATTGGCTAGCAAGGTGCCGACTTTTTCGCCTTGGCCGAGGCCGAGCCGGCGCAGGCCGGCAGCGAGCCGATGACCGTTATCCCAGAGCTGGGCGTAGGTGCGCGTCTCGTCATCACGCACGCCGGCGCCTTCGATGGTCAGCACCCGAAAGTCGGCGTGAGTGGATCGCCAGTGCTGAATCAGCCCGGCGATGGTCATGGGGTCGTAAGAGCGGGGCATGTCAGTTTTCTATGCCCAGCAGACTGACCACCGTTGCCGCGGCGTCGATGCCGATCATGCCGCCACCGTTGTGCGCGAGGCCGATACGCGCGCCGGGCACTTGCCGCGGGCCGCTGGTGCCGCGCAGTTGTTCGGTCAGCTCAACAATCTGCGCCGCACCGGTCGCCCCGATGGGGTGGCCCTTGCGCAGCAGACCGCCCGAGGCATTGACCGGCACCTTGCCACCCAGTGCGGTGACGCCGGCTTCGACCAGACGACCACCACCGCCTTTTTCACACAATTGCAGATACTCATAGGCGATGATTTCAGACGGTGCTGAGGCGTCATGTACCTCGGCGAAGCTGATGTCCTTCGGGCCGATGCCGGCGCTCTCGTAGGCTAGCGAAGCCGCGAGCGCGCCGACGGAACTGTGCTGCTCGTCGGGCTCAAAGCCGGAGACCAGCGCCGAGGACAGCACCCGCACTTTTTTCGCCAGCCCCATCGCCTTGGCCTTGCGCTCGCTCACCAGCACCACGGCGGCGGCGCCGTCACCGATGGGCGAGCACATCGGCAGCGTCAGCGGCCAGAGGATTTCGCGGGCGGCGAGCACTTCGTCGATGCTCATGGCCTTCTGGAACTGCGCGCGCGGATTCAGCGCGCCATGGCGCGAATTTTTCGCGGTGACGGCGGCGATTTGCTCGCGCGTGGTGCCGTAATTTTTCATGTGCGCCTTGGTGATGTAGGCGTAGATATCCACAAACACGCTGCGCGACTTGTTGTCGCCTTCGGCACTGACCGTTTCGCCAGCCGCTTCGGCAAGGCGTT
>CAZFSH010000147.1:0-7351 GCA_964521935.1 uncultured Propionivibrio sp. | reverse complement strand
CCGTGGCTGGTACCAAACCGCTGAGGGCATCAATTTCACCATTTGGCCAGGTTCGACCTGGCGCTTTTGGCTGGTCTGTCGCCGTTTCGTGAGCAATAACTTCGAGTTTGGCGGAAAGGCACCCTGAACAATCCCCGAGGCGATTCACAAACTCCGATTAACCAACAAGGAGTTGACAATGGAAATCGTTCGCCTGTCACCAATCCTGCTGCCATGCCGTCGTGCAAGACGCTGTCAAACAACCAAAGAGATGCTCCGCTCGTCAATCATTCACGAACGTTTCGGTAGATACGAAAGATTCGTAAATGATTGACGTCGCGTGCACGTCGAGACAGCTCAATTCGCTACTAAGTTGTCCCTAAACTGCAGTTACCGCTGCAACCGCAGCAAAAAAATCATCGGACCCCGTATTTAGCTTGGACTGCAGCAATGAATTTTGGCCACTCGGCAGCGCGTAGGGCAGCGATTGTCTGCACATGCGGCCTATCGCTCAATCGCTGAAGCAGATCACGTGCCTCCGGGAAGCCGTCCAGAAGGTCAAGCTCAAACAACTTCTGGGCAACGGAGACGCCCAATTCAACCGAGTACAGAAACACGATGTCCGCCAAGGTGAAGGTATCACCCGCCAAGTAGGGTGAGAATTTACCGTGCCGTTTCAGCGTGGCAAATCCAGCAATCAACTCATCGCGTGCCTTCAGTTTGAGCGCATCGGGCACCTTCGCCCCGAAGAGCGCTTCCTGATAGCAGCTACGTGCCGGCAACTCAATGTATAGCTCAAGCTCTTTCATCAAGGCGCGAACACGGGCTTTCTCACCGGGGTCTTTGGGCAGCAGAGGCACACCCTCGGCGGCTTCTTCAATGTAGTCGAGCAGGGCGCTGGATTCGTTCAGATAGCCGTTGGGCGTTTCCATGAACGGTACTTTGCCGCGCGGGCTTTTGGCCAGAAATTCCGGGCTTTGATTCGGATGGGTCAACACAAACTCGAAAGGCACACCTTTTTCAAGCAAAGCCAGGTGCACCATGTTGACGTAGTTGCTGGATGGGAAACCGTAAAGTTTGAGCATTGTTTTCTCCGTGTCTTTCAAGAGTTTCAGGCCGACAGAGCTTTGGCTGGGTTGATCAGATATTTACCGCCGGTAGCACGTTGCGCGTACACAGCGATGGCATCGAGATGGAGCGCTTCAGCCAACGAGACCTCACGCGTGTACTGGCCGGCGAACACCGTCTTCAGGTTGGCCAGCACGTAGGCCTGCATCTGCGCCCGTTCGCTAGCGCTAAGGGTTTGCATGTAATGGGTGAGCAACCAACCGCCAATGCCAAATGCCAAACCGAAGTTGAGCCGGATGGTCGTTGGCGAAGAGCGATCCAGCACCCCGTAGATATACGCTTGCTTGCGTGTTGCCGAGCCATAGCGGCTGTATGGCTCCGATTTAATCAGTGACTGCTCCATGATGGCCATGACCTGCGTCAGCAAATCACCCCCGCCAATCGGATCGAACACCAAGGTCGCGCCCGTGGCGGCAATGGCTTGCGTAAGATCCTGGATGAACGTTGGTGAGGAGGAATTGCACACCCACTCAGCACCCATTTCCTTGAGCAAATCGACCTGTGCCTGACTACGAACAATGTTCACCAGATTGACGTTCTCTTTCTGGCACAGCTTGATCAGCATCTGTCCGAGACTGCTCGCCGCGACGGTATGGACAATCGCCTTGTGGCCCTCTTTGCGCATCACGTCGACCATACAAAAGGCGGTGAGCGGATTGACAAAAATTGCGGCCCCGTCAGCAGCCGTGCAGTCGGCGGGCAGTGCGACACATTGCGCAGCCTTGGCACAGCGATATTGCGCATACATCTCGCCACCGAATGTGGCGACCGTCTTGCCCAGCAATGCTTGGGCTTCGGGTGCTTTACCGGCTTTTACCACCACGCCGGCACCTTCATTGCCCACGGGCATCGATTGATTAAGTCGGCCTTGCATGGCGGGCATCGCCGCGGCGGGAACGGGGGCGGTGACGACCGGTAGTTCTGCTGTGCCTGATGCCTTGGCGGATTTCATGTCTGCGGCGCCAAAAAGCAGGTTGAAGTCAGACGGATTGAGGGGAGCCGCTTCAACCCTGATGATCACTTCATCGTCTGCTGGTTCGGCGACGGAAACTTGCTGTAGTGATAACTCAAGCTCTCCGCTGTCCTTGATTAAAGAGCGCAGTTGTAATCCGGTGGTGGCTGAGTCTGTCATGGTTGTCCTCATTATTTGGTGTTTGATTCGAAGGGACCGGATGTTCTCGTGGCCTGTCCGAGTGTGTGGGGAACAGTCTCGGGTAAATCCCGATGCGGGCCTATCGGGATACCGCAAAGTATTTAGCAGGGCGTGAAATATGTTTGAGAGTCCGGAGCCCATCCTGGCGCATGCCACCGGGTACGTGCGTAGTGATTGGGCGAAGTAATGAAATCAGGGGCGCACCTTGAACACTACCGGCGGATTACTCGATTTCTACTAGCGATCATGCCTCCACGGTGGCCGCCTACTCAGGGCAGATAAGTCAGTCGGGACGAGCCCTCAAAACTCGAGCATGTCACGCCCGAGCACCACCGGCCCGGCAAAGTGCTTGCGCACGCCGTCGGTGTAGCGGGTGAGGTCGGTCTCGCCGTCGTTGCCGGGCGAAATGTGCGTCAGGACCACGCTCTTCACTCCGGCTTCCTTGGCCATGAGGCCGATCTGCTCAGGGGTGATGTGCTGCTTTTCCATGTGGGAGCGAATCGCGGCGAAGGCGGGCGGCGGCAACTTCAAGGCCTGTAGCTGGGCGAGCACGGCTTCCATGTCATTGACTTCGCACACCAGCACGTCGGCACCCTTCGCCAGGCGGGTGACCGCCTCGCTCGGGCCCGTGTCGCCACAGAACACCACCGAGCGTCCCGGGGTATCGAAGCGATAGGCAAAAGACTTGTCCATGCCAGCCGAAAAGCCCATGAAGTGGCTATTCTGGGCGGCCGTGACGGTCACGCGATCATCCTTGAAGATCACGCCGTCCGTGGCAAAGTCACGCCCCTCGAAGCGTCCCGCTGCCGGAGGCAGAGGTGATCCGGCGCGGAAGATGCGTTCGGCGGTCGAAAGGTATTGCAGCCCCGCCTGAACGACGTCGCTGGTGGACGGGGGGCCGTAGAAACGCACGGGCGGCACCGACTTGTCGGGGCGCTTGGCATCTTCCAGCCAGGCGAACTGGATTAGCGCGCCGACATCGGCATTGTGGTCGATGTGGTGATGGGTGATGAAGACATTGCGCACGTCCGACGGATGCAGGCCGGCAAGCGCGAGTTGCCGTGCCACGCCGTTGCCGGCATCAATGAGGTAGGGGCGGCCGCCGACAATCAGCAGATTGGCGGGCTGGGAGCGCTCCTTGCGCGGAATAGGGCCGGCGCCGGTGCCAAGCAGAATCAGGCGGGTGCCCTGGTCGGCTTGGGGGGCACCGTTCGCCGATTGCGCCCAGGACGCGCCGGCGTTGGCGAGCAGGCAGAGCGCGCTGCCAGCACCGATGAGGGTGCGCGTGAGTCGGGATGTAATTTTCATCAAGGTCTCCTTTTTTGTGGTGTGTGATCCGTCCTGCTCGTCCTGCTCGTCCGTCTCGCCTTACAGTGTTTGCACGTTTGCCCGCGCCAGGCCACGCTGCTCCAGGAAGCCAAGCAGGTAGCGGTGGCCGAAGGCCTTGCAGGCCGACGTAAAACCGGGCTTGGCAAACTCGCCGTCCAGCAACTTCATGACGGCAGCGGCCTGCACGGCGCCGGTAGAAATATACGGCGTGATGCCATGCACGGTAGCACGCACGGCCGCCAGCTGGCCACGGCCAATGGCGAAGTCGACCGTGCGCTGCAGCGTGGTGCGCTCGCGCGGCGGCATATTGGGCGTGGTCGATTGAACAGCGGCCTCGAGGATCGCTTGCTGATGCTCTGGCGGCAGCCCCTTGTACTCAGCATCCCATTTCTGGAAGAAGCCAAGTGCCTGCTGCATAACGTCGCTATCGTAGAAGCCAACCGTCGAAACGCAGCTGCGCACGCGACTGTCGCTCTGGTAGAAGACAGGTAGGGAAGTCCCGCTCCAGGGCAGCGAAAACACCGGCTGCATGAAGCTGGGATCAACGACGTTGAAGGAGGCCAAGATCGGGTGCTCGACCAGAACCTTCTCCCATAGGTAATGTTGCTTGACCTTGACCATACCGAAGATCGAGGCGGTCGAACCAACGGTCACACCGGCGACATTGCCACCGCGCGGACCGCGGCAGATGGATGCGGTTTCCAGTGCATCGATACCGGGCGTCTCCAGGGCCAGTTCGGCCGCGATTTCGGAGAAGGCATACATGTAGGAGGTAGACGGTGCCAGCACCAGCCCTGCCTGACGGTAGTGCTCGCCGAAGCGCTCGCGCATGTCGAGGCAATAGGCCTGTTCGCCCGTCGTGTCCAGATGGTGGCACCCGGCCTGCAGCGCCGCTTCGACCGCGAGGGCGCCATAACTGGTGAACGGTCCGACCGTATTGCAGACCACCTTCGCGCCCTTGAAGGCGGCAACCAGAGCATCAAGCGTATGCTCGGCCTCAACGATTTCATAGACCGCCGATTCCAGGCGCACGACGCGCTGGGCCATCATGTCCTTGGTGCGTTGCGCATTGCGGGCGACGGCGGTGAAGGGAATGTTCTGGTCGATGAGCCAGTCCATGATCAACATGCCGGTATAACCGGAGGCGCCATAGACGACGACGGGATGCTTAGCCATTTGGATTTCCTTTTGTAAAAGAGAGGGTGTCTGCCGCGCGGCTCAGGCCGTCTGGCGATTGATGAAGGCGCCGGTCACTTCGGTGACCGAGGCGGTAACGTGGCCCTTGCCAGTAAGGTCGTCGCAGAACAGCACGCCACCGGGACCAAAGCGGCGCGTTTCGCCGTCGCTAGCGGTGACGTCGATTTCACCTTTCAGGATCACGCTGATGTAGGGCTGTGGCGCCGTGTGCGCCGGAACCATAACACCAGCAGGAAGCGTGAAGGCAAACATGGTGCTGGTGGCGCCAAAATCAGCCATGCGTCCGGTGGGATTAGGTGGTGGGCCGAACGCGCGCTCGGTATCGGGCATGTCGATGTCGCGAAAGTGGCTCTCGCCATTCGCATCGGCATAGATCTGGACAAACAGCATTTGCGCTCCTCGGTCCCCGCTGTATGCCATCAATGTATCGCGGGTATGTGTGGTTTGATGGCTTCCCAGTTTCAACAAGCCTGCCATGCGTCGCTATCGAATTTCCGCAAACTCGACGGCGCGTACTGATTTGCGGAAATTCGATAGTGCGAATCGGGCACTGCAGCAAGACTGGAGCCCATTCAATCAGCACATTCTGGAGGAATCATGCAAAAAACCGTGGTCATTACCGGTGTCTCAACGGGCTTCGGCTATGCCGCCGCCAAGGAACTCATCGCGCGTGGCTACCGCGTTTTCGGTAGCGTGCGCAAGGCCGAGGATGGCGAGCGCGTGCACAAGGAACTTGGCGCGCAATTCACGCCCCTGCTGTTTGACGTCACCGACCACGCTGCGCTGCCTGCAGCGGTGGAGCAGGTTCGTGCCGCAGTCGGCGACAAAGGCTTGTGGGGCCTGATCAACAATGCCGGCATCGCGCACTGCGGGCCGCTGGCGCACTTGCCGATCAGCGAGTTCCGCCAGGTGTTCGAAATCAATGTCGTGGGCGTGCTCGCCGTCACCCAGGCCTTTCTGCCGCTATTGGGCGGACGCAAGGATTGCCCGCACCCGCCCGGGCGCATCATCAACATGAGCTCGATCAGCGGCGCCGTGGCTTTCCCCTTGGTGACGACGTACGCCGTTTCCAAGCACGCACTCGAAGCACTGACCGATGGCATGCGCCGCGAGTTTCATCTCTACGGCATTGAGGTCAGCGCCATTGAACCCGGCACAATCAAGACCCCGATCTGGGAGAAGCGCCCGGAATCGGCGCGCGACAAGCGCTACGACAGCACCGACTTTGCTCAGGCTATGCTCGAGACCGAAAATGTCGTTGCGCGCGAGCTGGACAGAGCCAAGCCGATCAGCGTGGTGATCAATGCCATCGTACATAGCCTGGAAGCCGAGCGCCCCAAGGCACGCTATCCGCTGGTGGCTCTGTTCAATCTCAGCCGCTTCATTCCGGATCGTCTGTTCGACCGGTTGATGTTCAAGGAATACGCCGGCACGCTGAATCGCGTACGCTGAACATGAAAAATTCCGCAAGCCAACACCGGCAGGACCGCGACTTCGTGACCACGCGGCAGGTCGGTCCTGTGCTCTGGATCGCTCTGGTCAATCCACCGGCCAATTTCCTGACCACCGACCTGCTGGCCGACGTGCACGCGTGCCTGCGCGACGCGGAACACGACGACACGGTACGTGCCATCGTGCTGACCGGCGACCAGCCCGGGCGCTACATCTTTCATTTCTCGATTCCTGAGATAGAACAAATCAGCCTCGATGCGCGGCGCCTCGGGCTGGGGCGCTTGTTCAGCGGCACGTTCACTGGCGCCTTCATGCGCTGGCACAACACGCTAGGTCTGCGCCTGATGCAGCGCTTCCCGGCTTACCGACGATTTCAACTCGCCGTCACCCGCCGCCTGCGCGCCTGGGTGCCCACGCTCTACACGGCGTCGCAAGTCGCCGCGACCAGCTTCGCCATCGAGAACTGCCGCAAGCCGACCATTGCCGCGATCAATGGTGCCTGCAATGGCGGTGGCACGGAGCTTTCCGCGTGCTTTGACTTCCGCTTCATGGTCGATGATGCTGGCTACACCATCGGCCAACCGGAGGTCCTGATCGGCGTGATCCCAGGAGCCGGCGGCACCCAACGCGTCACACGTCTACTGGGCAAGGCAAGGGCACTGGAATTAATGCTAACCGGTGACCAATGGTCACCGCAGCTTGCGCGCACGCACGGGCTGATTACCGGCCACTTCCCGGCCGCAGAGTTTACCGAGCGCGTGCAGGCCTTTGCCGAGCGCTTGGCCCGCCGCCACCTCCCGGCGTATGTGGCTACTCGTCATGCCGTCAGCCACGGACAGGATGTGCCCCTGGCCGAGGGACTATCGGTCGAGGTCGGAGGCTTTGTCACCAGCTGCGACACGCCCGGCACGCGCGCGGCGGTAGCGTCCTACGCCAAGTATCTGTCGGCCAATGTAATGAGCAAGGCGGATCAACCAGCCTCGATCAACGAGGTTTGCCGCTACCTCGAGAGCGAGCCCTTCACGCGCCACTTCGGTGGCGACAGACCGTAATGAACGGAGTGTCACTGATCAATGTGCGGAATTCCGACAGCCTGCCTGCCGCTCGCCCCCC
>CAZFSH010000146.1:0-7391 GCA_964521935.1 uncultured Propionivibrio sp. | reverse complement strand
TTTGATTTGACGTTGGTGGATTAACGGCGAGAGTCAGAGAGCGAAAGTCAGTCGCTGGGGGACGGCGGGCATGAGCTCAACACTGAACGTCCAATCCACCACTTTCGGGGCGGCGCCGCGCATGAGCGGCATCGCCCCGTTTCACGTCATGGAACTCGTGGCGCGAGCCAAAGCGCTCGAAGCCGAGGGGCGCCACATCATCCACCTTGAAGTGGGCGAGCCAGACTTCCCGACAGCAGCGCCCATTATTAGTGCCGCACAAGCATTTCTTGCTCGCGGACACGTCCACTACACCGCTGCCGCCGGGCTCCCTGCCTTACGCGAAGCGATTGCGCAGTGGTACCAAACGCAATTCGGCGTCAGCGTTTCAGCAGAACGCATCATCGTCACAGCTGGCGCGTCAGCCGCCCTGCAACTCGCCTTGGCGGCACTCGTCGCGCCCGGCGATGAATGGCTACTCCCCGACCCCGGCTACCCGTGCAATCGTCACTTTGTCCGGCTATTCGAAGGCCAAGCCCGCCCGTTAAATGTCGACGCTGCAACCCATTTCCAGCCCACGGCAGCCCAAGTCGCCGCCGCTTGGACGCCGCAAACCCGAGGCGTCATGCTCGCCAGCCCAAGTAATCCAACGGGAACATTACTTGCACCAGAAGCGTTGCGTGAAATTTGGCAGCACGTTCGCGCCAACGCGGGACAACTTATTGTTGACGAGATTTACCAAGGTTTGGTTTATGGCACCCCACCAACCACCGCTCTATCGCTGAGCGATGACATGTTTGTGATCAACAGTTTTTCGAAATATTTCGGCATGACGGGCTGGCGACTCGGCTGGATTGTGGTGCCCGACGCCCATCGGCGCAACGTCGAAAAACTGGCGCAAAACATGTATATCTGCCCTCCCACCATCGCGCAACATGCCGCACTCTCAGCATTTACCGAAGAAGCTACCGTGATCTTCGAGCAGCGTCGCCAGGCATTTCAGCAGCGCCGCGACGTGTTGCTTGAGGGGCTGAAAAATTTAGGTTTTGGAATCCCGATCACGCCCGAAGGGGCCTTTTACCTTTACGCTGACGCCTCGCGTTTCAGCAACGACAGCTTCGAGCTGGCTTACCGGCTACTGGATCAGGCAGGCGTTGCCACCACACCAGGCATCGATTTTGGCGAAAACAACCCGCATCGCTATTTGCGCTTCGCCTATACCGCGGAGATCGCCCAGATCCATGAAGCTTTAGCGCGCCTGGCGGCATTCGGGCTACGTCGCTAGCCGCGTTACCCGGTTGAAATGAAACGATCGCTGGCAAATCAATTATTTGAATTGACTTAGCAACCGGTCAGCGCCTATACTCCTCGGTTCGTTTTAACCCTCCCTCAGGAGTCCATTCATGTATGCGGTCATAAAAACTGGTGGCAAGCAGTATCGCGTTGTCGCTGGCGAAAAGATTAAGGTAGAACAGATACCGGCAGAAGTGGGCACAGAAGTTACGATCGATCAGGTACTTATGGTCGGCGAAGGCGAGTCCGTGAAAATCGGTGCTCCCCTCGTCAATGGCGCCAAAGTTACCGCGAAAGTACTCTCGCAAGGCCGCCACGCCAAAGTTAACATTTTCAAGATGCGCCGTCGTAAGCATTACCAGAAACACCAAGGCCATCGCCAGTACTTCACAGAACTGGAAATCAGCGGTATTACCGCCTGATCGTATAGGAGCAGAACATGGCACATAAAAAAGCCGGTGGTAGTTCGCGTAACGGTCGCGATTCCCAAAGTAAACGTCTTGGCGTCAAGCGCTACGGCGGTCAATTGATCCCTGCGGGCAGCATCATCGTTCGTCAGCGCGGTACCGAGTTTCACCCAGGTGAAAACGTCGGCTGCGGCAAGGATCACACCCTGTTTGCAAAAATCGATGGCGTTGTTAAATTCGCCATCAAGGGTGCCCAAAGACGTCGCGTAGTCAGCATCGTCCCCGCCGCCTGAGTTCGCTCACGGCTGAACAAAAGCCCTATCGGTCTCGGTAGGGCTTTCTTTTTTCTGCACTCATGAAATTTTTTGACGAAGCTCGAATCGAAGTCCTGGCCGGCGACGGCGGCAATGGCGCGGCCTCTTTCCGGCGGGAGAAGTACATCCCCATGGGTGGCCCGGATGGCGGCGATGGCGGCAATGGCGGCAGTATTTGGGCCATCGCTGATCGCAATCTCAACACCCTGATTGACTTCCGTTACACACGCGTTTTTCGCGCCAAAAAGGGCGAAAACGGGCGCGGTGCCGATTGCTATGGCAAAGGTGCCGATGACCTGGAGCTACGCATGCCGGTTGGTACCGTCATCACCGACATCAACACCGGTGACGTGATTGCCGATCTGGACACCGATGGCAAACGTGCTCTGATCGCCCAAGGTGGTCGCGGCGGTTTGGGTAACATCCACTTCAAATCGAGCACAAACCGGGCACCCCGTCAGAGCACGCCGGGTGAGCAAGGGCAGCAGCGCGAGCTTCAGCTGGAACTCAAGGTGCTTGCCGATGTTGGCCTGCTCGGCTTACCCAACGCTGGTAAATCGACGTTTATCCGTGCGGTCTCCGCCGCCCGCCCGAAAGTGGCTGACTACCCCTTCACCACCCTGCATCCGAACCTCGGGGTTGTGCGGGTGGATACCGAGCGCAGCTTTGTGATTGCCGACGTCCCCGGCCTGATTGAAGGTGCGGCCGATGGCGCCGGCTTGGGGCATCGCTTCCTTAAGCATCTGCAGCGCACCGGTTTACTACTGCATCTTGTCGATATCGCGCCCTTTGACCCGGATGCCAATCCGGTGCACGATGCGCAAGCCATTCTCGATGAGCTGAAAAAATACGACGCCGCCTTGTTTGAAAAGCCGCGCTGGTTATTGGTGAATAAAACCGATCTGGTTCCGCCCGACGAACTTGACGAACGCGTTGACGCGCTGGTTAATGCTTACCAACCGACTAAATGGTTTGCGGTATCAGCCATTTCAGGGCACGGTTGCAAAGAAGTTTGTTTTGCCATCATGGACCATCTCGATCAGTTGAAACATGCGGACGAAACTCCCGAAAGCTAAGCGTATCGTTGTCAAGGTTGGCAGCGCCTTGGTCACCAACAATGGTGCCGGCCTTGACCTGAATTTTGTCGAAAACTGCGCTCGTCAGATCGCCGAACTGGTTGCACAAGGCCGGCAAGTCGCCCTGGTGTCGTCCGGCGCTATCGCCGCTGGCATGCAGCAGTTGGGCTGGTCAGTACGCCCACGTGAAATGCACCGCCTGCAAGCGGCAGCGGCTGTCGGGCAAATGGGCTTGTGCCGCATCTATGAAGCCAGCTTCGCCAAGCACTCGCTGAAAGCCGCGCAGATTCTGCTCACGCACGATGATCTGGCTGACCGAACCCGCTATCTCAATGCGCGGTCGACGCTGGACGAATTACTGACGCTCGGCGTCATACCGGTCATTAACGAAAACGATACCGTGGTGACCGATGAAATCAAATTTGGTGACAACGATACGCTCGGCGCACTGGTGGCAAACCTGATTGAAGCCGATGCCTTGGTCATCATGACCGACCAGCAAGGCCTTTACTCCGCTGACCCGCGACAAGATCCGGATGCCACGTTGATCAGTGAAGGCAGCGCTAACGACAGCCGCTTTGAGTCGATGGCCGGCGGTGCAGGTTCTGCCATTAGCAAAGGCGGCATGATCACCAAAGTGCGTGCGGCCAAACGCGCCGCTCGCAGTGGCGCAGATACCTTGATTGTCAGCGGCCATGGCGAAAACCCACTGATCGAGGCATTCGCCGGGCAAACCATTGGCACCTGCCTGTCATCGGACATGAGCCCCTTGGCGGCGCGCAAGCAATGGCTGGCCGACCACCTGCAAACCTCCGGGCAAGTCGTTGTTGATAGCGGCGCAGAGGCGGCACTACGTTCAGGTAAAAGCCTGTTGCCGATCGGAGTCGTCGCGGCAGCCGGCGACTTTCAGCGCGGCGCCATCATCAGCTGCGTGAACAGTCGCGGCGAAGAAGTGGCCCGTGGGCTGGTCAACTATTCACTCGCCGACACGCAAAAAATTCTCCAGCGCCCGAGCAACGAGATTGAGTCAATTCTCGGTTTCGTGGATAGTCCAGAGCTGATCCACCGCAACAATCTGGTGGTCCTTAGCTGATCTGCGCCTACGACCGCCACGGCGGTCGGGCGAAATTGTGGGCACGTCTTATATGCCCTGCTCCACAAAAACACCTTCTTTGACCTCGCTATCGAGCAGCACTTGCAGGCGGGCGACAAACTCTTTGGCTAGCAAAGGCTGATCCGTGGTGATCGCGATGGCAGCGCCCCCCACTTTGCTGACGATCTTAATGGTGATGGGCACCGAAGCCTTTTCGCCGCGAACCAAGCCATTTGCCCGATCCAGTTCGACCAGTTTGCCCATGGCCGTAAAGGTTTGCCCAGCGGCTGAAACAACCTTGCCATGCGGAGCTTGCGTCGCGTAGTGGCTTGTCTCAGGCGCCTGGGCATTGCCCGTTGACGCTTGAACCCATTGGCCAAAGGACGACAGGGATTGAGAAAAGCCGGCGGTACTACAGCCCGACACAAGCATCGTGGGCAACAAAACCGTGACACATAGCAATAGGGTGCGGTGCTGAATACTCTGAGTAATTGTGATTGTCTTCATGGTGGGCTTTCGGGATAGCGATAAAAATGCATTGGCCTTGTACGTGTATTGCGACTATTTCTCGGCTAATCGCGCCAGTGCCGAATCATCAAGATAACACCATTGCCCCTCAGCTAAATCCAGTGAGGTCAGGGTCAGACCACCAATAGCGGTACGGCACAATGCTGTGCAATGGTTTCCTGCGGCGACGAGCATGCGTTTTACCTGATGGTACTTACCCTGCTCAACGGCAATCTCCAACTCATGAGAAGACAGTGCGCAGCAGTGCGTAGCGGCCAATGTCTCTGGCTCGTCGGCAAGCTTTACGCCCGCCTTGAGTGCGGCAATCAAGGCCTCGTCCACCGGCTCGTGTGTGGTGGCCACATAGAGCTTGGGTACCTGTCGTTTCGGGGAACTTTGCGCATGGATGAACTTGCCATCATCAGAGAGCAAGAGCAAGCCCGTGGTGTCATGATCCAGCCGCCCAACGGGCTGCACGTCACGCTCCCGAAACTGATCCGGCAGCAATGTCAGTACGCCCGGATGATGCGATGGCTTGCGTGAGCATTCATAGTTGGCCGGTTTGTTCAGGGCGATGTACACATGGGCGCGATAGTGCCACGCCTCATCGTCCACCCAAAAGCACAACCCGTCCGGCACAACACTTTCGCGATAATCTTCCACCACCGCATCCGTCTCCGATTGCGCCACGCGCACCGCGCCCGCCGCAATCAACTGCTGGCAAGCTTTGCGCGTACCGAAACCTTGTGATTGCAGCAAGCGATCCCAGGTCATTCCAGCCACATTGTCTCCTTGACGTATTAGGGGCGCACAACGGTGGCCATGCGCGGATTACGCATGGCGTCGAGTTTACTTTTGATCGCCGGCAACATGGCCAGGGCCGCTTTTTCGCCCGCTTGAATCGCCCGGCTGCGACCTTTGAAATCGGTGGCCGGCACACTGCCCAGTAAAGGACGAATCAGCACATCGGCATCGGGTATCTCGTAGCGGCTGAGCGACTGCCCCATGATGGTGAAAGTTTGCATCAGCACATCCAGCGTGCTGGCCGTTTGGCCATCGCGAGGCCGTGCCGAAATATCAACAGCAATGACAAAATCAGCCCCCATGTCACGGGCTGCGCGCACGGGCACGGGGCTGGTCAGCCCACCGTCGACATACTCGCGGCCGGCGATATTCACCGGCTTGAATACCCCCGGCACGGCGCTCGAGGCACGCACAGCCATGCCGGTATTTCCGGTACGGAAGAGCAGTTGATCGCCGCTATGCAAGTCCGTCGCCACAACGCCAAACGGTCGGCTCAGTTTTTCCAGTGCTTGGCCCTTGACCGCGCGATTGACAAAGTTCTGCAGCGCTTCACCTTTGATCACGCCACGGTTGGGCAAAACCCAGTCGCCCACTTCTTCTTCCTGCATCTCCAAGGCCAGCTTTTGCAAATCAGCGGCATTAAGGCCCGCAGAATAAAGCGCGCCGACAACGGCGCCAGCACTGGTGCCGACGACCAGATCCGGGGTAATGCCGTTCGCTTCCAGCACCTTGATCACCCCGACATGGGCAAAGCCGCGCGCGGCACCACCACCGAGCGCCAAGCCGACTTTTATTGGCAGCGGGGGCGGTGGCAAAACAAGGGCAGGAGGTGGCGCGGGCGTAGCGCTGATTGCAGGCGGCAATTCTGGCGTACTGCTGCAGGCGCTGAGCAAGACACTCAAGGCAAGCGCTACGGGTAAAAGAAATTTCTGCATTGCCAAATTTTACGTGGCGGCGATTTATTGACTATTCGTAATTACACGACTTTTAACGCACCTCAGCAACGTAACTCAGCACGCACCTGCGAGAATGCGCCGTCCCACAGCAACTGACTTTTCATGCCCATCTTCGAAACCATTGCCATCGCACTCGTGCTACTGCTCGGCTGGTATTGGCTGGACAGCCTGAATGCACGCGACATCGCCGTTGCCGCGGCCAAAGCCGAATGTGCGGCCAGTGGGCAACAGTTTCTCGACGAAAACGTGGTCATGAAACAACTGCGCTTAACGCGCAACGATGATGGCCAGCTGCAGATCGGACGTCACTATTTTTTTGAATACAGCGACAGCGGTACCGACCGACGCCGCGGCAGCGTCGTGATGATCGGCAAAAACATTATCGCCGTTCATGCCGGCCTGTATCAAGTTCACTAACCAGCCCAGGATTCCCGACGAATGGCTTTACCCTCTGCAATTTCAAAACTCAACCTGGGCTTGTCTGATCTGGACCGTGGCTATTACGCCGAACACCCGCTAACGCTGGCTCGACACCCGTCAGAAACCGACGAACGGCTGATGGTGCGGGTGTTCGCCTACATGATGTTTGCCAGTGAATTTCTCGAATTCGGCCGCGGTCTATCGTGCGTCGAAGATCCGGATTTATTCGAGCGCTCGCTCTCCGGCGAAACTCTTTTGTGGATCGATGTTGGTCAGGCTGATCTGAAGCGGGTCAAACGCGCGCTCTCACAAAGTCGCGAAGTCGTCGTCCTCGCCTACGGCGGCCGCGCTACGGATATGTGGTGGCTAAAAGAAGGGGCAGATTTGGCGAAACTTGAGCGCGTGCGAATTTATCGTCTCGACACGGAACAATGCGCCGCACTCACCGCCCTGCGCCAGCGCTCAATGAACTATCAGGTCGTCGTTCAAGACGGGGAATACTGCATTGGCACCGACAGCGGCATGGTGCAGATTCGTCCGCA
>CAZFSH010000145.1:0-7451 GCA_964521935.1 uncultured Propionivibrio sp. | reverse complement strand
TTGGGGCGGCGATGAGTTAATTGGCGATACCGTATTGCGCCCAGAGTTTTTTAAGCTGGCCGGACTTTTCCATGCCATCAAGGATTTTTTCAATTTCTTTGACGCCGGGCTGGTTGCCTTTGCGCACCAGTGCCGTGTGGTTGTAGGCTTGGTCCATGCGATCGGAGATCAAGAGTTTGCCCTGCAGCTCCGGGTGCTTCAGGAGATAGCTTTGCAGATAGGATTTGGTCACCACCGCAATCTCGCCGCGCTCTTTGATCAGCATGCGCAACATGGCTTCGCTATCGTCGGCAAAGGTGATGCGGAATTTTTTTGCCAGCTCCGCCTGATTGGCGTTGAAATCGGCAAAGCCATAGTGATAGCCCATCACGCCGATCAGCGTGCGCTTCGCCAGATCATGAAAAAATCCTTGATTGCGGCCCGGTTTGGCCAGTGCCACATAGACCTCGCCGTCGCCTTGCAAATAGACGCGCGAGGCATCAACGGCCTCATTTTCCCAGCCCCAGGCAATACTTTCAAACAACATGAGGCTGAATTTGCCGTCGCGCATATCTTTATAGCGGCGGCCCGCCGAGGTCGGCACCATGACAAATTTGTATTGTTTCTGGAACGCATTCATTGCCTTGATCAGATCAGGGGTTACCCCCACGTTGTCGTCCAGAAACGGTGGGAAATGATAGGCGCCCACCCCGACAATAAGTGGCGACGGCTCCTCAGCCTGAGCGGGCCTACTTGTCAATCCGAGAGCTAGCAATAACGAAATCGAAATCGACAGCGTTATCGCCAACAGGAGTGAACTGAACGTGATGCGTTGAAGGCGGCTGGCGCCGGGCGCAGCAAGCGTTTCGTTATTTTTTGAGTTAATGATGGTGCGTGACATTAGGCGTAGAAGGGAACTGGGGAACGTGGGAACGGGACAGTGAAAACTCAGTGGTTGTGGCACGGCACGCGTTCTGCATAACGCTGGTAGTGATAGACCGCGCCATCGAGTTGACGCACCAGTTTTTCGCTTAAATCGGATACGGCGGTTGCCTGACGTTTGACCTCTAGTGGCTCCGCGGCATCATGGGCAATACTGTACTGCAGTGACTGCCACAGCGGGTGCAGGTTATTCAGTGAGCTGGCAATATCAGCGGTCGGGGCATTGGCCTTGAGCTGGTCGAGCGAGATGCCGAACTCCTCGCAGGCGTTTGCCATGCCTTGCCGGCTGGCTTTGACCTGGGTGCCATAGTGCTGAAACAGGCGAAATTTGGCGATGCGTTGCGCGAGCATGCGCTGGCGCCCGGCGATATTGACCAGCTTGCCGGCATCGGTCCGGCCCAGGGTGGCGTAGGCACACGTTTGTGCTTCCGTTGCATGCAGGACTTCTTCGTTGAGACTAAACAGCGTCGCGGCTTGAGTGGGTGTCGGCGTACTTTCCAGCAGCTGGCGATAGTGGCTCCACAACTTGCCCAGATGCAGGCGCAGGGTATCGATTTCGCTGTCGGTAGTGAACTCTTCCAACTGGCGACGTTGGTTCTCAAACAGTTCGATGGAGAGTGTCAGGTTGCGTCGTGCGCGGGCTGGCGCCAGCCCGCAGCCGGCCATGAGCCAGAATTTGGCCATACGCTGCGAGAGCATGCGTTGGCGCCCGGCCATATTGATGACCGAATACAGCGGGATGGATGCCGAGGCGGTGCTCATGGGCGCTGTTGGCATTGGTGCAAGGGCACGCTGACGTAAGTTAAGTGGGCCATTTTGTAGATGCACCACGTTGCCATGAGCAATCGCTAGGCCGGCATCTCCGAGCTCACGCAGCGAACGTGAAAAGGTTTCTGGCGTAATGCCTATGCGCGCTGCCAAGAGTTGTTTGCTGGCCGGCAGACGTAAGGTGGTTTCGCCGGTTGTCGGCAATGCCCCTTGGACACGCTGCAGCAAAAAGTTGAGCACGCGCTCGCTGCTCGGACGCGAATGCTGTGCCGCGGTTTCTTCTTCCCAGTGCAACTGAAGTTTGGCCAGCCATTTCCCCAGGCGCTCGCCGACTGCCGGCGTCTTGGCCAGGATGCTGTGAAAAATCTCCCCGTTGATCGCGAGCAAGCTGCTCGGGCGCACAGCAACGGCCAGCGTGCCATACGGCTGACCAGCCAGCAACTCGCTGGCGCCGAGGCAATCGTCGGGCATCAGCAGATCGAGCACGCGCTCACTGCCCGCATAAGACAAGGCGGTGCGTTTGAGCAAGCCCGAGGTCACGATATAACACTTTGTGGCGATATCACCCGGACGCCAGAGCGACTGGTCCTTGTGTAGCTGGACGTGCGCACTGGCCTGCGCCAGCTCGCGCAATACCGGCTCGCCCAAGCCGCTAAATAGCGGGCAGTTATTCAAGCTAGCCAGTGCGTTATCGATGTGTGCCGCAGTGGACTGAGGGGCAGAATGACGGGCAGGAGGTCGCATGCGTAAAGGCAGGGCAAAGCCGGGATGGAAAAGTCTGGGCAAGGCGGCAAGAAACCGCGTTGCCCACTCACAGCACTATGCCGATACTATCACCGTGCGTCGTTATTGCTCAAGGCCATCGCCGGGTTTAGCATGAGTGCTTCAATATCAATCACGACCAGCATACGTTCGTTGAGCATGGCCAGGCCGGCAATGTAGTCGGTCTCGACCGTCTCGGAAAAGGCCGGGGCGGGGCGAATCTGGTCACTTTCCAGCGCCGTAACATCGGAAACACCATCGACCACGATGCCTACCACCCGCCCGCCAATGGCCAGGATGATGACGACGGTGAATGCGTTGTAGGTCACCTCGCCGACCGCAAACTTGATGCGCAGGTCGATGACGGGCACGATCACGCCACGCAGATTGACTACCCCTTTGAGAAATGGCGGGGCATTGGCAATGGTGGTAGGCGTTTCATAGCCGCGGATCTCCTGCACCTTGAGAATGTCGATGGCGTATTCCTCAGCACCCAAGGTAAAGGTGAGGAACTCCGAGGAGCTGATCTCCTCAAGCGGCAATCGGGTACTCATCAGAACTCCGCCCATTCATCATTGCCGGTGTTGGCGTGGGCCAGTGCGCCAAGCGCAGGTTTTTTCGAGGGCTTGGCTGGCGGCGTCGGGATAGAGTGAGTGGCAGTCCGGGCAGCCTGTGCCGCATTGAGCTTGGCGACATTGCGCAAGTGCGCGCTCTGTGGCGAGGCCAAGCTTGTCGCTGACGTCATGGTGTGGCTGCCCGCGAGTTTGAACTGAGCAATAGCTTGACTCAACTGCTCCGCTTGCTCGCGCAGAGATTCTGCGGCTGCTGCGGCCTCCTCTACCAGGGCGGCATTTTGCTGGGTCACTTCGTCCATTTGGCTGACCGCCTGAGTTACTTGCTCGATACCCGTGGATTGCTCGACCCCGGCCGCAGCGATGTCGTTGATCACTTTCGATACATTGGCGATGGCCCCAACAATCTCGTCCATCTGGCGGCCGGCAAGTGTGGCCTGAGCGGCACCATTGTCAATGCGTGACAGCGTATCGCCGATCAGCGCTTTGATCTCGCGGGCGGCATCGGCCGAGCGCTTGGCCAGATTGCGCACCTCTGTGGCCACTACCGCAAAGCCGCGGCCTTGTTCGCCAGCGCGTGCGGCTTCCACTGCCGCATTGAGCGCGAGGATGTTGGTCTGAAAGGCAATGCTGTCGATCACGCCAACAATGTCGGCAATTTTTTTCGAGCTGTCGGAGATTTCTTCCATTACCGCGACCGAACCCTTGACCGTTGCGCCACCGCGCGCGGCGACTTCGGCGGCGGCTTGCGCATCGCGATTGGCGGTATTGGCGCCTTCGGTGTTTTCTTTGACGGTAGAGGTCAATTCTTCCATGCTGGATGCGGTTTCTTCCAGGCTGGAGGCTTGTTCTTCGGTGCGGCTGGACAAATCCTGGTTACCGGCAGCAATTTCGCTGGCGGCGGTATTAATCAGGGCTACCGAGTCTTTCAGTTGGCCAATCAGCGCGGTAAGATTGCTGACCGTGGTGTTGATGCCATTGCGTGTTTCGCCAAACAGGCCTGGGTAGTCTTTGTCGATGGTTTGGGTTAGGTCGCCTTGTGCCAAAGTGTTGGCGACGCGCAAAATATCTTTCAGGCCGGACTCGGTGGTTTCCGAGAGTTGGTTGAGCAGTTCGGATAGCTCGCGACCAAAGCCCTGTTTGCCGGTTAGGTTGGTACGGATACTGAAGTCGCCCTGATTGGCGGCGAGCACAATACGATTGATGTCGCTGACGATCAGCTTAAGCGCGTCGGTCGTGGCATTGACGGCATTGCCGGTCTGGCCGAATACGCCAGGATAGTTGCGCTCGATGCGCTGGTTCAGGTCGCCGGCGGCCAGGGCTTGCACCACGCGCATGACATCAACCAGTCCGGTGTTGGTGACGTCGACCAGATTGTTGAGTGAGGCGCTGATGTCTTTGCCGAAACCCTGTTTGCCAGTGAGGTCAGTGCGCACGCTGAAGTCGCCCTGGTTGGCGGCCTGCACAATACGATCAATATCGCGGATGATGAGTTTCAGTGCCTCGACGGTGGCATTCACGGCGCTGCCCGTTTGGCCAAAGATGCCCGGGTAGTCGCGCTCGATGCGCTGGTTCAGATCGCCCTCGGAGAGCGCCTGCGCGACGCGCATCACATCGCTAAGGCCGGTGTTGGTTACGTCGGCCAACTGATTAAGTGCCGAACCAATATCTTTGCCAAAGCCTTGTTTGCCGTCAAGAGCGATACGCTGGGTGAAGTCGCCGCGCGCCGCCGCATCGACAATATTGCGAATTTCTCCTACCAGTACATTGAGGCCTTCTTGCATGAACTTGAGTGAAGCAAGCAGGCTGGTGGTGTCACCCAGACGCAGCGTAATATTGGCGGAAAGATCGCCGGCGGCAATACGGCTTACTTCCGCCGCTGCATCGGCCGGTTCGCCGCCCAATTGCGCAACCAGGTCGCGGATGATCAGCCAGGCGATCAGTACCGAGAGCGCGATGCTGGCGAGCAAGATAAGAACAATCAGCGTAATCGCCTGATTGGATTGGGTCTTGGCGGCATCACTGGCTTCTTTCACGAGCTTTTCTTGAAATGCTTGCAGCTCATTGGTCGCGTCGGCATAGACGCCTTGACGCTTGCGCATTTCGGTGAGCAGAAACTCGCGGGCTTCTACGGACTTGCGCTCGCGCAGGAGCTTGATGATGGTATTTTGCCCATCGATAAACGCTGTGCGCGCCTCCAGAATGCGTCCGAGAATGAGCTTGCCTTCCGGGTGCGTTACCTTGACTTTGAGATTTTCGACAATGTCTTTGATCTTGCCGCGCGAGGCCAATACTCGTTCGATCTGGACTTCCATCTGCTCAGGGTTATCGATAACCATCAGGGCATTACGCAGATTGCGTGCAATGTCGAGCACGTGATAGTTGATCTGCGCCGTGGCTTGCATCTTGGGCACTTTGTCATCGTTGATGTCGTTCATGGTTTGCTCGCTCGTCTTCAATCCGAAGTAAGCGAGTCCGCCAATGATGATCATGAGCAAGACAATCAAACCAAAACCCAGCGCGAGTTTGCTGGCTACTTTCATACGGGAAAAACGGTTCATGAACGACATCTCCGGGTTTGGCTAAACATGGGGCAAATCTAAGCATGACCGTCAAGCCTGCAGCCTTGATATGTGTCAATACCTAAAAGATATTACCGAGGAAAAGGTAACCAATAGCCATCATTTAAGTATGGGGTAGCGATGAAGCTGTCGCTTCATTTTGGTGCGTTTCACTTGTTGCGCATCAAGGCCGCCAGGGCTTTGTCGGTTCCCATGATGTGCTGCACCAGCCAGTCTTTGAGAAAACTGAGGAGCTCGGGCAGTGGTGTTGCCTGGGCGCTGTCGAGTGAGGTAGCGTTGGTGATGCTGGAAATGGCGGCGTCGACGTGCTGGGCAAATTGCGCATGTTGGGCGAGGTGGGCATCGCTGTGGGCGGGCGCAATATGCAGGCGCAGCATCAGCCCTTCTTCATGGGCGAAGTGGAAGAGCACATATTGTTGCAAGCGCAGCAGCAAGGGGCGTGCACTGGCCGCATCATCCGCCGTGTCGCTTTCTATCAATGCTTCGAGCTCGTTGATCATATCGACCAGCTCCTGATGCTGCAGGTCGATGATGCGTATGCCGGTGTTTAGTTCCGGCGTCCAGGTTAATGGCATGGTCAGGCTCCGGGAACGCCAATGGCGCTGTTACTATAGTTTTCAAGAAAGTGCATGAATTCCGGCAGGGGGAGTGGCTTTGAGTAGTAATAGCCTTGAATGATGTCGCAGCCCAGATGCCGCAGCATCATGAGTGTGGCTTCGTCTTCCACGCCTTCAGCCAGTGTGCGCAGACCAAAGCTGCGTGCCAGCTGGATTACCGCGCGTACGATGGCGACGTCTTGAATCAGCGACTTATCGATCTTGAGCACATCCATCGGGAAATGCCGCAGGTACGCCAGGCTTGAGTAGCCGGTGCCGAAATCATCGAGTGCGACGTGGCAGCCCATTTTCTTGATCGCGCGCAGGGTCGCGGAGGCTTTTTCAGGGTTATCCATCACCAGGCTTTCGGTGATCTCCATCTCAACCCGGCCAGCCGGCAAGACGTTATTGGCCAGCTCGGCGGCAATCACGTCAATGAGACTGCTGTCGGAAAACTGCCGTGCCGAGAGGTTAATGGCCACCATGCACTCGGCACCAGCCTCAGTGTGTGCCCAGGCGGCGGCATCACGACAGGCGCGCTGGATGATCCACTCGCCGATCGAAACGATCAAGCCGGTTTCTTCCGCCAGCGGGATGAATTGCACCGGCGATACCCGCCCCAGGCTCGGACTTTCCCAGCGCACTAGCGCTTCGGCGCCGATTACCTTGCCCGTGGCGAGATCAATTTGTGGCTGGTAATGCAGTACCAGTTCGTTACTTTCAACGGCACGGCGCAGCTGCGCCTCCATCGACAACCGCAGTTTGTAGCGTGCTTGCATGTGCTCGGCAAAGCGCTGGTAATTATTGCGTCCGTATTCCTTGGCGCGATACATGGCGATGTCGGCATGTTGAAGCAGTTCAGCGCGTGACTTGCCGTCATGCGGAAAAACACTGGCTCCGATGCTGGCTCCGACAAAGCCTTCACTGCCGCCCACATGAAACACGCGCGCCATTGCCGTGAGCGAGCGCTGCGCCACTTGATCAATATCCCCCTCGTCGGTCAAATCACTGAGCAGCACGGCGAATTCATCGCCCCCTATGCGCGCCACCGTGTCGCCATCGCGCACACAGGTGAGCATGCGCCGCCCCGCCTCGCGCAGTAGCTCGTCGCCGGTCTCATGGCCGAGCGAATCATTGATCACCTTGAAGTTATCGAGGTCGACATAGAGCACGCCCACCGAGCGCCCGAGGCGCCTGGCATGGCTGATCGCCTGATCGATGCGATCAAACAGCAGGGTGCGGTTGGGCAG
>CAZFSH010000144.1:3077-7482 GCA_964521935.1 uncultured Propionivibrio sp. | reverse complement strand
GTCGAAGATGACAATGGGCGGGTTCTTGAGCAGGGTGCGGGCGATGGCCACGCGCTGCTTTTCGCCGCCTGAGAGCTTGAGCCCGCGCTCACCGACGCGCGTGTTGTAGCCCTCGGGCAAGGACTCGATGAACTGGTGAATGTGGGCGGCCTTGGCCGCGGCGATCACGTCGTCGCGTGCTGCGGTGGGGCGGCCGTACTGGATGTTGTAGTAAATGCTGTCGTTGAACAGCACGGTGTCTTGCGGCACGATGCCGATGGCGGCGCGCAGGCTGGCCTGAGTGAGTTGGCGAAGATCGGTGTCGTTGATGCGAATGGCGCCATCGCCCACGTCATAAAAACGGTAGAGCAGGCGGGCGAGCGTCGATTTGCCCGAACCACTGTGGCCGACCACCGCCACGGTGCCGCCCGCACGTACGGCAAAGTCGATATCGAAGAGTATCGGCCGGTTGCTGTCGTAAGCAAAACTGACGCGGGAAAAATGAATCGAACAGGGGCCTGGCGGCAGGGCTTGTGCCGTCGGCTCGTCCTTGACCTCGCGGTTGGTGTCGAGCAGTTTGAACATGCGCTCGATGTCGGTCAGTGACTGGCGGATCTCGCGGTAGAGCACGCCCAGATGATTCAGTGGCATATACAGTTGAATCAGGAAGGCATTGACCAGCACGATGTCACCGACGGTCATGCTGCCGGCAACCACGCCCACCGTTGCCCGCCACATCATCAGGCTGACACCGGCAGCGATGATCAGCGACTGGCCGAGGTTCAGGTAGGAGAGCGAGACCTGGCTCTTGATCTGCGCCACTTCCCATTTTTGTAGCTGCTCGTCGTAACGCGTGCTTTCCCATTTCTCGTTGTTGAAGTACTTGACCGTCTCGTAGTTGATCAGGCTGTCGACCGCGCGCACATTGGCGGCGGAGTCGAGTTCATTGACCTCGCGGCGCAAGTGTGTGCGCCAGTTGGTGACGATGATCGTGAACACTACATACAAGCTTAAGGTGCCGACCGTAATCAGCGTGAAGCTGAGGTCGTAGCGCGCCGCCAGAATGCCGAGCACCAGGGCGATTTCCACCAGTGTGGGCAAGATGGAATACAAGGTATAGCTGATCAGCGAGCTGATCGAGCGCGTGCCGCGTTCGATGTCGCGGGTCAGGCCACCGGTTTGCCGCTCCAGATGAAAGCGCAGGCTGAGTGCATGCAAGTGGTCGAACACTTGCAAGGCAATGGTGCGCACCGCCTGCTGTGTCACGCGTGCGAACAGGATTTCGCGCAGCTCGGTAAAGAGCGAGGTGGAGAAACGCAGCGCGCCATAGGCAGCGAGCAGGCCGACCGGGATCATCAACAGCGCCTGTTCTTTGGGCAGCGTCAGCGTGTCGATGATGTTTTTGAACACCATGGGGACCGCGACGTTGCCGACCTTGGCGATGAGCAGGCAGGAGAGGGCAAAAATCACCCGCCCCTTCCAGGCCCAGAGATAGGGCAGCAGGCTTTTTATCGTCGCCCAGTCGTGACGCTCACTGGGTTGGAGGGCGGGTATGTTGTTGGAGGCAGGTTGTCGGCGCATGCGTGCAGTGTAGAGTGTTCGCTGTGCTACGTGCGCCGTCCCACAGTGACTGACTTTTACGGTGGTGTGCCGACCCCTGCCGAGTGCTCAAACAAACTCTTGGTGGCCATCTGGATATACGCATCCAGCTCATGACCGAGCTGAGCGCTGCGCTCGGACAGCGGGAGTTCGCTGACACTGCGCGTTCCGCCGACGACATAACGGTAGTGCTGGGGCGGACGGTTGGGCGCTTTGATCAGCATTTCGTCGTCACGCAGAATGGTGGCGATTTTTTCGCCGCCCGAGGGTTTGAACACGGCGAAGCCTTTGTCGTCTTTCGGTAGCGCCAAGATATCGCGTCCCCAGCACTGGTTAGGCGTTGCACCGCCCAGTCGGCCCATGATGGAGGGGGCAACGTCAGGCTGCGTCGCCACGGTGTCGCGTTGATGACCGAACTTTTCCTGTATGCCGGGGGCGATCATCAACAGCGGCACATGAAAGCGCAGCAGATTGATGTCGGTGAGGTTAATGTCGCTGGCAAAGCCATGATCACCGAGCAGGACAAACAAGGTGTCTTTGTAATACGGTTGCTTTTTGGCTTTCTCGAAAAACTGCCCCAATGCCCAGTCGGCGTAGCGCATGGCCGTTAGGTGGTCATTGAACAGCGGATTGTTGGCCACACGCTCGACCGGCAGTTTGGCGGGCAAGGCATAGGGCACATGGTTGGAGAGGGTTTGCAACAACGCGTAGAACGGTTTGTCGCGCGGTTGCTTGGCCAGCTCTTCGGCGGCACGGTCGAACATGTCCTGATCCGATACGCCCCAGGTCGGGTCGGAAAATATCGGATTCACGTAGTCGTTGCGGCCGATAAACCGGGTCATGCCTTGGTTGCCAAAAAAGCCTTGTTGGTTGTCCCACATGAAGTCGCCGTTATAGACGTACAGGTTGTCGTAGCCGCGGGCCTTGAGCAGTTGTGGCAAACCGGAAAACTGCTGCGCCGACTCCGGTGTTTTCATCAGGTATTCAAACCCAGGCAGGTTCGGGAAGCAGCCCATGGTGGCGAACATGCCTTGGTGGGTGTGGGTGCCAGAAGAAAAGAAGCGGGTAAAGAGCAGGCCCTCTTTGGCCAGTGCATCGAAATGCGGGGTGATGTTTTCCGTGGCGCCCAGTGCGCCCACGTAGCGTCCGGCAAAGCTTTCCATCAGGATCACGACAACATTGCGCACCTTCAGCGTAGTGGCGGCGGGCGCATGGGCGATGCGCCGCACGGCCGCATTATCTTGATCGTAGGGTACGTCGCTGGGTTGCAGCAACATCGCTCTCACGGTGGCTGTGGCCTCTTGTTCGGTGAGCCGGCTTTTCCAGACGTTGGTGCGCTGTTCAGAGGTTTGTGAACGTACGGCTTCAAGGAAAGTCAGCGTGCCGTTCAGGCCAAGGTTGTTAAGAAAGGGCGAGTGCGTGGTGAAGGCGTCGCCCCAGCGCAGTGGCGAACCTTGTCGCAGTGTGCCCCGGGCAGCCAATAGCAGCAGAGGGAGCGTCAGCAGCAGTATGGCGATACGCACATACCAGGCTGTTCTGGCCGATCGGGGTTGGCACAGCCATCGGTCGAGCCAACGAAAGACGGCATACATGGCAATGGTGATGGCAGCCCAGGCGAGCAGGTAGCGCACTACCGGGTAGCCATGCCAGATCATGCTGCTGACTGTGGCCGAGTCTTCCTTCATGTATTGGATGGCCAAGCTGTTCAGCCGTTGGTTGAACTCGCGGTAGAAGTCGAGTTCCACAATGCCGACGAAGCTCGTGATGCTGGCGAGCATGCTTAGCCAGAGAATCTGCCAAGAGCGCGCATTGATGGCGGCTTGTAGGGGCAGCACCAACAGCAGCGGCAGCATGATCAGGCTGACCAGGCGCAGGTCAAAGCGCAGACCATTGCTGAAGCTTTCTGCAATGTCGCCAAGTCCTGAGTCACCCAGTTGATGCGTGTTGTAAGCCAGTAGAAACAGTCGGAGCAGCGCATACATCAGCAGCAAGGCCACGCCGCTGGCGCAGACAAAGCGCAGGTGCTGCCAGAGGGAAATTGACCCATTCGCCGGCATAGTGGTGGCTTGTGTCGGCGCGGTGGGGGAGTTAGTGGGGACTGAGTACGTGGGGGATGGCATGTTTAACAGTGTTCCTGGTGAGGCTGCCCTAGAATTCCCGCATTGTCGCCGACAATTGTTAATTGCGGCTTAGCTTGATGTTAGACGCCACCCTTGGAAAGTATCGGAATGACACGCTTTTTTCGCCCTCGTCTTAGTGCTGATGCGCACCGCGGATTTTTTTCCACTGACCGCTCGCTAAGCAGCAATCAGCTGATCGTTGTGGTCTCGCTGTTTGTCTTGTTCACCGGAAATGCCTCACTGTTTGACAATGTCCTGAAGGTTTACCCATGGGCACAGACGCCGTCTCTGCCACTGCTTTCACTACCGCTGGTCTTTGGTGCCGCAACCGTGTTTTTTCTGGGCCTGTTTTGCCATGGGCGGCTCACCAAGGCTTTGCTGGCTTTTGTGCTCGTGAGCTCGGCGGCGGCAGCCTATTTCATGGACAGCTTTAACACGGTTATCAGCGATGAGATGCTGCAAAACGTGGTCAAGACCGATCCGGCAGAAGTGCGCGATCTGCTCAATTTGCGCTTGCTCGGCTACGTCGTGTTTCTCGGTATTGTGCCGGCATGGTTGCTGGCGCGTGTGCCGATGCGGCGGCGGGGTGTTGCGCAGGAGCTGAAAGCGCGGCTCAAGCTTTTGGTGCTGTCACTCCTGTTGATCTTGTTGCCGGTGCTGGCACAGGGGCAGTTTTATGCCTCGTTCCTGCGTGAGCACAAGTCGCT
>CAZFSH010000144.1:0-2977 GCA_964521935.1 uncultured Propionivibrio sp. | reverse complement strand
CCCGATTTCTGGGCCTGTGGTACCTCGACGGCCATCTCTGTGCCCTGTATGTTTTCGCTCGGTGGGCAGGCGAACTTCTCTATGAGCAATGTCGGCTTCAAGGAGGGCGCAGTCGACGTACTGGCGCGCGCCGGGGTCAATGTGTTCTGGATGGACAACAATTCCGACTCTAAAGGCGTGGCATTGCGCGTCCCCTACGAAAGTTACAAGTCGGAAAAAACCAACCCGCACTGCGACGAAGAATGCCGCGATGTCGGCATGCTGGCGCCGATGCAGACGTTCATTGATGCGCATCCCAAGGGCGACATCCTCATCATCCTGCACCAAATGGGCAACCACGGTCCGGCCTATTTCAAGCGCTATCCGAAGGAATTCGAGGTGTTTACGCCTACCTGCCAGAATGCCGACCTGTCGAAATGTTCGCTCGCCGAAATATCCAATGCTTACGACAACGCCCTCCGTTACACCGACCATTTTCTCGGGCGGGTGATCGAGACGCTGAAGGGCAACCAGCAGCACTTCGCGCCGGCCATGTTCTATGTCAGCGATCACGGCGAATCGCTGGGCGAGAATGGCTTGTTCCTGCACGGCCTGCCCTATGCACTGGCGCCGAAAGAGCAAAAACATGTGCCGGCGGCCTTGTGGCTGGGCGAGGGGTTTCCCGTGCCGGCGAAGGCTGTGCTGGAGAAAAAGGCGCAGCAGCGTTACACCCATGATGCGGTGTTTCATACCTTGCTTGGACTTTTCCATGTCCAAACAGAGGTTTACGATCCAGCGCTGGATATTGTGGCGCCGCTTGGTACCGCCGTTACCCCGGTAGCCGTCCCGTAGTTTTGCCGTAGTTTCCCCGTGTGTGGGCGGCTAAGCTGCCCACACACGGCTGCCCCACCGCCTACGCCCTCGCTGCATCGCAGCATAAAAAATTATTGACCTTTCAGCAGTCCTGCGCCATTATTCAAACAACCGTTTGAAACCGACGTTAGTTTTTCCAGGAAAACATGACTGCTCCCGCTGCTCCCCTTGCTCCGGTTACCGAGCTGCCCGATACCCGCCAGCGCATCCTGGATGCGGCCGAAGCCTTGTTTACCGCTCACGGCTTTGAGGCGACGACCATGCGCATGATCACCGCGACGGCCAACGCCAATCTCGCGGCGGTCAATTACCACTTCGGCTCGAAAGAGTCCTTGGTGGAAGAGGTTTTTCGCCGTCGCCTCGGCTCGCTGACTGCACGCATGGTTGCGCGGATGGACGCTCTGGAGCGCGATGCGGGCGGAGAGCCGGTGCGTCCCAGTCAGATTGTCGAAGCCTTCTTTGGCGAAGCCTTGCGCGTTGCGGCGCAAGGAGACAAGGGCGAGCAGGGTGGGCGCATATTCATGCGCCTGCTCGGACGCACGCTGACCGAGCCGACCGAGTTTGTGCGCGTCTTCCTGCGCCGTGAATACGCGGTAGCGGTTGAGCGCTACAAGTCGGCCTTGTTTCGTGCCCTGCCTGACGTGCCGCGCGAAGAGATCGAATGGCGCCTGCATTTCATGCTCGGTGCCACATCGCATGCCATCTCCGGCGCCGATGCGCTGAACCTGCTCGGCGAGGGCTCGCTCGCGGGCACGGATGCCGACACCCTTTATGCGCGTTTGATGAGTTTCCTGCTGGGTGGCCTGCGTGCTCCTTTGCCGGGAAAACAGGCAAGCGCGCCCAAGAATGCGAAACCGGCAAAGAAGCGCTCGCCGGCGAGCACGTAACAGACAGCTTTTCCGTCTGTGCTTTGTTGTACCGTTATTTAGTCCCCGAAAAGGAGATTTTGATGATTTGGTTGCTATCCATCCTCGCTGCGCTTGGCCTTGTGCTCCTTGTACTACTTGTACCCGCCCTGCGCCGCGCCATCGTCACCGGCCCCATCTTCGGCATTTACCGCAAGGTACTGCCCTCGATGTCGCAGACCGAAAAAGAAGCCCTCGAAGCCGGCACTGTCTGGTGGGAAGGCGAGTTGTTCTCGGGCAAGCCCGAATGGGATACCTTGCTCAACTACCGGGCACCCAAACTGAGTGCCGTTGAGCAGTCCTTCCTCGACAACGAGTGCGCAGAATTGTGCGCTATGGTCAGCGACTGGGAAACCACCCAGAAGCACCACGACCTGCCGCCCGCCGCTTGGCAATATGTCAAGGACAAAGGTTTCCTGGGCATGATCATTCCCAAGCAGTACGGCGGTCTGGAGTTCTCGGCCTACGCCCACTCACAGGTGATCCAGAAGCTCTCGACCCATTGCTCCGCCTCGGCCGTTTCGGTCATGGTGCCGAACTCGCTCGGCCCAGCCGAACTGCTGTTGCATTACGGTACCGATGAGCAGAAAAACTACTACCTGCCGCGTCTGGCCAAAGGGGAAGAAATCCCGGCCTTCGCGCTGACCAACCCCAATGCGGGCTCCGATGCGGCCTCGATCCCTGACGTGGGCTATATCTGCAAGGGTATGCACAACGGCAAGGAAGTGCTGGGCATGCGCGTGACCTGGGACAAGCGCTACATCACGCTAGGCCCGATCTGTACGATTCTTGGTCTGGCCTTCCGCTTGTATGACCCGGAAAAACTGTTGGGCGACAAGGAAGACCTCGGCATTACCTGCGCGCTGGTACCGACCAATCATGAGGGCGTGCATATCGGTCGCCGCCACTATCCGCTCAATGCCGTGTTCCAGAATGGCCCGAACTGGGGGCGTGATGTGTTCATGCCGCTGGAGTGGATCATCGGCGGCCCGGCGATGGCCGGCCAAGGCTGGCGCATGTTGATGGAATGTCTGGCTGCTGGCCGCTCGATTTCGCTGCCGGCTTCCAACACCGGCATGATGAAGCTGGCTACCCGTGCCACGGGCGGTTATGCTCGCGTGCGCAGTCAGTTCAAAACCGCCATCGGCAAATTCGAGGGAATCGAAGAGCCCTTGGCACGCATGGGTGGCAATCTGTACATGGTTGATGCGGCACGCATG
>CAZFSH010000143.1:0-7501 GCA_964521935.1 uncultured Propionivibrio sp. | reverse complement strand
GAAAGCCTTGAACGAAGCCGGGATCAAGGGGGCGGACCTACGCCAGCAGGTCGATTTTTCCTACAAGGAAACCTATGACTTTGCCCGCGAACTGATCACGACGCATGCTGACTTGCGGGCCCTTTGGCTTCAGGGCTCAGACCGCTACCAGGCGGCCTTGGATGCCATAAGCCATGCGGGCAAGAAAGACAGCATTCTGCTGATCTGCTTTGACGCCGAGCCGGAGTTTCTGCAGATGATTCCCAAAGGCACGCTGGTCGGTGCCGCCATGCAACAGCCGTTTTTGATGGGGGAACAGGCCACGAATAGCCTGCGCGAACATTTCGCTGGCAAGGCGGTGCCAACGCAGCAACTCTTGCCCATCCTGCCGGTGTCGGCGGACAACATCCAGAAGCTTCTGCCCACGATTCGGCGTAATGTTCTCGGGATGTCCGGAAAATAAGGCGTTTTGTGACCGCCAATAAGCCTTCGTCAAGCATGCCTCAGTCTGAAATCGCAGGCTCCGTTCGCCGCTCGCTCTACCCGATGCTGGGTGGTGTGATCATGACAGTGGTGATCGCGGTTCAGTTGATTCAGGTCAGCTACAGCTATGTGTCGGCCAGGCATCAAATTACCGCTGACCTGCAGCAGGCCTCGACCTTGAGTCTGGCGTCCTTGCGCCAGAATATCTCACCACTCATTGAGGCCTATGCCGTCAATGAGTACGAAAAACTGGTCAGGACCGAAATCAATCTGCGCGGGCATTACGCCATTGTGGTGAGCGACAAGCGCATGGCGGCGGTGCTGGGTAAACCCGACTATGTGAGCGGAAAAATTCGCAACGCCAGTGGCGAGGTGGTCGATTTCAATGCCGCCAACGCCGAGCATGCGCACTCCCTGACATCGAGCTTTCTTGTACAAAAAGCGACAATGCTCAGTGCCACCAATGAAGAGTTGGGCGACATCGGCATCTATGTCTCGGACCAGAAACTGAACGAGGAACTGAGCCGAATTCTTCGGCAGAGCCTGATCAATACCTTGTTGATTTCAACGCTGCTGATTGTGGCGCTGCTGGTTGCCGTGCGGCGCTTTTTTGTCCGGCCATTGCTCCAGGTTACCCATGCGATTCGGCGTGTCGATGATTCGGGAATCCCTGCCGGCCCGATTCCTGGCTTCGCCTACCGTGAGCTGGCGGTATTGACCGACACGATGCAGACCATGGTATCGGTGATCAAGCAGTCGCGCGCTGCATTGCAAACAGAACGCAATCGCTTGCTCTCCGTCATTGAGGGGACCAACGTCGGTACCTGGGAATGGAATATCCAGACCGGAGAAACAATCTTCAACGAGCGCTGGGCCAACATGATTGGCTATACCCTCGCGGAACTGGCTCCCGTCACCATCGACACCTGGACGCGGCACTGTCACCCGGATGATTTGGCGGAATCGGGCCGCTTGCTGGAGGCCCATTTTCGCGGTGACTTGCCGTATTACGACCTCGAAGCACGGATGCGGCACAAAGCCGGCCATTGGGTATGGGTGCATGACCGGGGTCAGGTTTCGCAGTGGATGGCCGACGGCAAGCCGCTGCTGATGAGCGGTACCCATCAGGATATTCACCAACGCAAACTGCTCGAAGCCGAACTCGACGAGCACCGTAGTCATCTGGAACATCTGGTCGAGCAGCGCACGGCCGATCTCGAAGTGGCGAAAGAGCTTGCGGAATCGGCCAACCGTGCCAAGTCGACTTTCCTGGCGAACATGAGTCATGAATTGCGCACACCGCTGACCGGCATCATGGGCATGATGTCGCTGGCGTTGCGTCGCGCCAGTGAAGCCAAACAAATTGACTATCTGAACAAGGCCGAGTCATCCGCCAAGCACTTGCTGGAAATCATCAATGATGTGCTCGATATTGCCAGAATCGAGGCCGATCATCTGGTGCTGGCGTCGACGCGATTTTCCTTTGAGGAGTTGCGGCACCACGTTTTCGATACCCTCGAAGTGATGGCACATGGCAAACAGCTCGAATTGCGTGCGCGAGGGTTTGCCGAACTGGGGCAGGAGATTGTTCTGGGCGATCCGGGGCGTATCGGACAAGTGATGGTCAACCTGGTGGGTAATGCGATCAAATTTACCCCCCACGGTTTTGTCGAACTGCGTGTGTGCGTCATCAGTCGCCGGCGCGAGGCGTTGCGTGTCCGGTTCGAGGTTGAAGATAGTGGTATTGGTATTGATCCGGTCGATCAGGAGCGGATATTCCAGCCGTTTGAGCAGGTCGATATGTCCAATACGCGCGCCTATGGCGGCACCGGCTTGGGGCTGTCTTTATGCAAGCAACTGATTGAACGCATGAATGGCCATATCGCGGTGCACAGTGTCTTGGGGCAAGGCAGCACGTTCTCGGTCGAGATGGATCTGCCATTGGCGCATCCGGAGAGCGACTCGTCTGTGGATACGGATGGGAAAGATGCGCTCGAGGAAATTCGTACGCACTATGCCGGTCAGACCGTCCTGGTGGTTGAAGATGAAGTCGTGAATCAGGAAATCATTTGTGCCTTGCTCGAGGAAGCCGGGCTGACAGCCTTGGTTGCCAATGACGGCATCGAGGGTGTGGCTGCCGCAAAAATGGGCAAATTTGCCCTGATTTTGATGGATTTGAAAATGCCGCACATGAACGGCATTGAGGCCACTTATGCGATCCGGGCCATTGCCGAGCACAGCACCACACCTATCATTGCCGTGACAGCGAATGCGTTTGCCGAGGACCGTTTTACCTGTCTGCAGGCAGGCATGAACGACCATGTGGCCAAACCTATCGACCGGCCAGCGCTTTATGCGACGCTGCTTCGCTGGTTGCGTCAATCCATCACCTGAGAAGGACGGCGACGGATTGACGCGTGGGGCTTACTCTTCCAGCAAACTACGCAACATCCACGCGGTTTTTTCATGCACATCGAGGCGCTGCGTCAGCACATCGGCGGTCGGTTGGTCATTGGCCTTATCCACCAATGGAAACAAGCTGCGCGCAGTGCGCGCCACAGCCTCTTGGGCATGCACCAAATGACGAACCATTTCATCGGCTTTGGGCACGCCCTCGACCTCTTTAATTGACGCCAGCTTGACGAACTCCTTATACGTGCCCGGTGCCGGAAAACCCAGAGCGCGAATGCGCTCGGCGATGATGTCGAGCGCATTCCACTGCTCGGTGTATTGCCCCATGAACATCACATGCAAGCTATTGAACTGCGGCCCGGTGACGTTCCAGTGAAAGTTGTGCGTCATCAAGTACAGCGTGTAGCTGTCAGCCAGTAGCCGGCTCAAGCCGTCGGCAATTGCTTTGCGATCTTTTTTGCTGATTCCGATGTCCATGATCTTCTCCTTTGGTGTGTTGATGGGAGAACTTTACGTTTAGCGGTTTGCACTGGCCAATTGCATCTCATTAACTGGTCGATAGGAATAAATAATCGGCCAAGGCATACATTGCCAAATTTATGATCGGGGTCAATAAGTTCAATGTTTCGCTTCAATGAAGCCCAGTACGCGCTGGACGTAAATTTGCGTTTCACGGTAAGGTGGAATTTGCCTGTAACGCTGTACAGCCCCCTCACCAGCGTTGTAGGCCGCGACGCTTAATGGAAGATTGTCCGGGAATTTTTTAAGTAGCCATTGCAGGTAGGCAAGTCCCCCCCGAATGTTTTGCTCGGGATCAAATGGTTTTGTTACGTTGAAGCGCCTTGCTGTCGCCGGAAGTAACTGCATGACACCCATTGCTTGTTTAGGAGAGAGGGCGTCGCTGTCAAAGTTGGACTCTACCGCGCCGATGGCTAAGGCCAATTTCGGAGGAATTTTGTATTCATGGGCCAGACTAGCCAATAGTTGAGCAACATGGCGCCGATGAGACGGTAGGTTGGCGATGTAACGTTCCAGATCGAATCGGCCAGGAGAAAATTGGTAGCCTTGGTTGAGGCATTCGGGCTGAATTACGGGAATTTGATCCAGCCTCTCTAAGCTTAACAAGCCTGATTCGGCCATTGGGTGACTGTGTTCCATCGCCACCATCAGAAAAAATTTCGCATAGGCGACATTGTAAATAGCGTTTGAACTCGTCTTGTAAAGCAAACCACTGCGGTAGTGCGCTTCCGCACTACCATGACGTGCGGCTTCGCAATACAGCGCGGCAGCATGTTCAATGTCACGCAGTTGGCCCAGCGTACCTAATTCCAGTGCCCATGCTTGTTCGAGCAACGCCTTGATTTGAGGAGCTTGATTATCTGTATTGGGGGGAGTTGGTTTTCCGGCGATCACTGCTGTGACCATTGCCGAACAGATCAAAAGCGCTAGAAACTTGCGGATGTATCGGCGCGAAATAGTGGCTTGCAATTTTCTTCCCTAGTGCTACGAGACCTTGGGCTTAAAGATCAGGTAATCATCAGATTTTCTTGATATTTTCCATGGCTGAACAGGAAACCAATTTAGTTCGACGGGCAGGCAAGCACCGAGTTACTAATGGTAAAGTATCGTTAGCCATATTTTCGATCCATCCATGAACAATCGAAGTCCAAATTTGGAATCGCCTCGCAAAAATGATATCTAAGCCTAACTCTCGCTCAAGAAGCTCGCGCATGCTGACCTCGTATGTTGCCAAACCCGTTGCTGCTGCGCTGATGTTGGCCTGGGCCCATTGTGCGACGGCGACGGTTATTTCTCAGCTCGATATGAAGTCAGCGGGAGAAATAAATCGACTCACTCTGGAAGCGCCAGTCGGAATGCTCATTGATACCAGCATTGCGGGGCGTGGTGATTCGGTGCTGATCAAACTCAAAGGTGGCGAAAAAGAAAACTTGTTATCGTACTTCGATAACTTGAAAAAAAACCCGCTAGTCAAAAATGCACGCATCTTGCCTGGAGGATTGGCGGAAGAAGTGACGTTATTGATTGAATTGAAAAAAGCGGTTTCAGTTCTTGATGAAACGATTGTTGCTTTGCCGGGCAAAGTTTCTCGTTGGGAGTTGGTTCTCGTAGACGCGCCCAAAGAGCAAATCAAGGCGAATCCTGCGGCACTCTCCCAGCTGTCGGTGGTGCGGCGAGATGGTCGCTTTGATCTGGCTTTAACAGGGAGCACGGGGCTTACCGTTGAGGCAAGTATTCAGGACTCGCCACCTAGGCTGATTATCGAGCTGCCAGAGGTGCCGCTGGCCCAAGCCAGTGCGGCGGCAGCGCGCTTTCATGGCGAAGTAAGCCTGCTGAAGTCGGTCAAAGCATCGGCGATGCAAGGTGGTTCCCGGTTGACATTTGATTTGAGCGAAACCGTAGACTTGGTCGATACGCGTGGATTGATCGTTGGCGAACAAGGTGAGGTTGTACTTGGCTTGGTACCTGATGGCCGAGTGTCAGCCGCCTCAGTCGGGCGTCTCGGGGCACTGGGTTTTGAGTCCGGTGATGGCGTCATGCAGCTTCGTTTGGCTGGTACATCGGGTAGCCGTGTTAGCGCCTATACGATAGAAAACCCTCCGCGATTGGTCGTTGACTTTATTGGTTGGACACCTGAGCAAGTCAAGGATGCGTTAGCCCAGTTTGGCGGTAAGTCATCGGCCACTCTCGGTGCGCCGATGCTTGATACCACGCGCTTGGGTTCGGCGCGTGCGGTGTTTGATCTGGCGGTTTCTGCGCCGTTCCGCAATGCGCGACCGGTGCGCTTGCCGGTAGAAGGCAGCCCCGATGTTTATGCGGACAATATGCTGATTTCACTCGACCCGAGTGCAGCCCCACCGTCACAGAACCTGTTGGCGCGTGGCCCATTGGATTTGCGCTATCGTCGCGAGTTGCATGATGGACGCCAGTCGGAAGTGATTATTCGTCCGCCGGTACTCGAGAACGCAGAGCGTTTTGCTGAGGCTGCACTGCGTCCAGAGCGTTCGCGTGAATATGCCTTGATGGGGCTGTTAAGTAAGGCCATGGAGTCGGACTCAAAATACCAGGCGGCAAAGTCTGAGTTTGAGGCCATGCAGGAGCTGTTGCCGCAGGCGCGTGCCGGCTACCTACCTACTGCCAGCTTCGACTACCAGCGCTCCACTGCGCGGCAAAATGTTATTGAAGCGCCCAATGCAGCTTTCCCTAAAGGTTCGGTAGGGTATCCCAATACCTCGATGACGCTGACGCTCACCCAAGCTATTTTCAAACCCCAGGCTTGGATCAAAATTGATCAGGCCGAGTTGGCTGTCGAGCAAGCGCGCTTGAATGTCGCCGCTGCAGAGCAAGACCTCATCATGCGTGTTGCCTCGGCTTATTTGAATGTGATGGCCGCAACCGATGGTGTCGAGCTGGCGCGCGCTGAGCGTGAAGCCACAGAAAAACAGTACGATCAAGCAAAAGCACGTATCGAGAGTGGCTTGGGTACCGTTTCCCAGCTTCACGATACTGAGGCACGACTGAGTCTGACCAAGGCGCGGGAAATTGAAGCGGCAAATCGCGTCGATGATGCGCGACTGGCGGTGAAAGAAATTATTGGTGAAGACGTTTCCTCAGTTCGTGGGTTCAAGGCAGATTTCGATGCTTCAGAGCCGATGCCGTCGGCGGTAGAGCCGTGGGTAGAGGCCTCTTTGGAACAAAACCTGGCACTGCAAGGGCGCAAGTTGGCCACGGAAATTGCTGCATTGGAAATCACCCGACAACGCGCCGGTCACTTACCGACGGTGTCGCTTGTGGGTAATGTTTCCCGCCAGGATTCGGGTGGGTCGCTCTACGGGGGTGGTCAGAAGAGCGATAACGCCGAGCTTGGTGTGCGGGTCTCCATCCCGATTACGGATGGCGGCATGACCATGTCCTTGGGGCGTGAGGCCGTTGCGCGTAAAGAAAAGGCCGAGCATGAGCGTGAACAAGAGCGTCGCCGTACAGAGCGAGTAGCGCGGTCTGCCTTTAATGGCGTAGTGACAAGCGCCAAGACGCTGTCAGCGCTCCGCCAGTCGGTTGTTGCGCAAGAAAGCGCACTTGAAACGCGTATCGAAGGATTCAATTCCGGCCTGTACAACGTGGTGGCGGTCATGGATGCTTATCGACTGTATTACGCTGCGCAGCGTGATTTTCTGCAGGCTCGCTATGACTATGTCGTTAATCGACTCAAATTACGACAGTCGGTGGGGGCGCTGAGTCGCGCTGATTTGGAAGCTATCGCGGTACTTATGCAGTAAGTAGTGAGTTTTGCCGTAAATCTATCTGAGATTGAGTAGGTAACTGGCCCACCACGACTGCTCGTGGAGTCAGAGAAAAAGAGGTAACGAACATGAAAGTACAAGCAAACGAAAAGCTTAATCCGGCTCAGCGGATTCTTAACATGCTTCGTGTTCCGCGTATAAAAGGGCGAGGCGCACGGCGTGAGCCTTTTGCTCGGCGGCGCTTGATTGCTGAGTCGATGGAGCCGCGCTACTTGCTGTCCGGTGAGGGCTTAATTGTCCCGCCAACGCCTAAGCCACAAGACACTCCGGCGCTGATCCAGCCGCTGCTGCCAGATTCATTGGGTGCA
>CAZFSH010000142.1:5338-7507 GCA_964521935.1 uncultured Propionivibrio sp. | reverse complement strand
TGATGACGCAGGCCATAGCGGTGACCACGATGCTCAAGGCAACGCTGATGTTCCCCGGCAATGTCTACAACTTCGGCAGCGATTTGCCGGCGGTGCTCACGGAAGCGACGCCGCAACTGGCCACGGACAGCAAGGGGCGGGTGCGTATTGCGATCGAGCAACAACTCGCGGCAGCGGCACGGGCAGGCGGATTGCGCGCCGTGGTGATTCGTGCCGGCGATTATTTCGGTGGTGGCACAGGCGCTTGGTTTGACGAGGTAGTAGCCAAGGATTTGTGGCAGGGGCGCATGACTTATCCGGGGCGTAGCGATATCGAGCATGCCTGGGCGTTTCTGCCCGATCTGGCGCAGACCTTTGTCCGTGTGGCCGAACAGCGTGAGCAGCTCGATGCCTTCGACGTGCTGCATTTCGCCGGCCACAGCACGACGGGCGCGCAGTGGCATGAGGCACTGTCACGCGTGGCGCGGCGCTTGCGCTGGCTGCCCGAGGGGGCCTTATTGCGTCAGAAGCATCTGCCGTGGCTGGCCTTGCGCATGCTGGCCTTGGTGATGCCGCGTTTGCGTGCGACGGCCGACATGCACCATTTGTGGCAACAACCCCATCGTCTGGACAATACCCGCCTGACCGCCCTGATTGGCCAGGAGCCGCATACCCCCTTGCCGCGGGCGGTCGAGGCGGCGGTAGCCGAGTTGTATCCGCATGCCTTGTCGTCGGGCAACGGCGCGGGCTTTGCTGGTGCGTTTTCATGAAACGCCGGGCCTTTATCCGCGTGGTCGGTGGGGGTGCCGTGCTGGCGGCAACAACGGGTGTAGCAGGCATAGCCGGATGTTCGAGTGCTTTCCCCGACGAAGCCCTGACAGCATGGCAGGGGCCAGGCGACGAGCCCGATCTGCGCCGTTGGGCCTTGTCTTACGCCATCCTCGCGCCCAGTTCGCACAATCGCCAGCCATGGCTGGTCGATCTGCGCGAGCCCTCGGCGATTACCCTGTATGTGGATCGCGAACGCTTGTTGCCCGAGACGGACCCGTGGTTTCGCCAGATCATGGTGAGTCAGGGGACGTTTATTGAAGCCCTGGTGCTGGCCTTGGGCGAACGCGGCATCGCGGCGCAGGTTGCGCTATTTCCCCAGGGCGAGTTCCCGGCGCGCCAACTGACCGACCTGCCGGTGGCGCGGATTCATTGGCAGACAAACTCGGACTTAAACCAAGTGGCTCCGAAAAAAGACGCGTTGTTTGCGCAGCTTTTGCGGCGGCATACGGCGCGTATTCCCTACGACATGAGCCGCACGGTGAACCCCGAGGTGCTGCAGGACTTGGCCAGCGTGTTGCCGGACGATGGGGAGCACCACAAGGTCAACTACGGGGCGACGGTGGCGCCGGAACGCCTACAGCCGCTGCGTGAGCTGGCCGTGGCGGCATCGGCGGTCGAATTTGGTACCGCGCGCACGATGCTGGAAAGTCTGCGCTTGACGCGCGTTGGCCCGGCGGAAATTGCCCGCTATCGCGATGGCATCAGCATCAATGGCTGGATGCCGCGGCTGGCCAGCGTGCTGGGACTGTATGACCGTAGCACCGCCCCCGCCACGGATAGCGTGGCCTATCGTCAAACCATGGAGCAGTACGGCGCACTCTGCGCTACCGCCATGGGCTTCGTCTGGCTGAGCACGCCGGCCGCGTCCGTCGTGTCGGGGCGGCGCGGTGAAGTCGCGGCGGGGCGCGCCTATATGCGCATGCAGTTGAAAGCCAGCGAACTGGGCGTGCACATGCACCCACTGAGCCAGGCGCCGCAAGAGTTCGCCGAAATGCAGCCGCATTACGCGCGTTTGCATGAGTTGCTGCTGGGCAAGCCCGCTACTAGCGAGACGGTGCAGATGTTCTGTCGCGTCGGCTACGGTGCGGATCAGACCCATGCCCCACGGCGCCCGCTGACGGAGTTTGTGCGCGCCTGAGGTGCGCGTCTGAGGGGTGACCGAGACATCGCATGAGTCGTCTGGCGGTGAAAAGTCAGTCGCTGTGACACGGCGCGGCTACTAATCTGCGCTTAAGCTTGCCGACGTAAACTTTGCGGGTGCTTCATTTTTCGATGGAGCTCAGCGAATTAGCTCGTTAACGCCAACGCTCCCTATCAGCAACCATGACCAACATCCCGCACCCCGACACTGACCTGACG
>CAZFSH010000142.1:1441-5328 GCA_964521935.1 uncultured Propionivibrio sp. | reverse complement strand
TAAACTTTGCGGGTGCTTCATTTTTCGATGGAGCTCAGCGAATTACCTCGTTAACGCCAACTTAACGCCAACGCTCCCTATCACCAATCATGACCAACATCCCGCACCCCGACACTGACCTGACCCGCTATGCGTGGATTTCCATTGCCGCCGCGGTGGCGACCATTCTGCTCAAAGGCGTGGCTTGGCAGCTCACCGGTTCAGTGGGTTTGCTGTCCGATGCCATTGAGTCGTTTGTGAATCTGGCCGGGGCCATCATGGCACTGTGGATGTTGACGCTGGCGGCGCAGCCAGCGGATGCGCGGCATCCACATGGGCACGGCAAGGCGGAATACTTTTCCAGCGCTTTTGAGGCGCTGCTGATTTTTATTGCGGCGGTCAGCATTGGCTATACCGCCATTGATCGCCTGTTGCACCCGCGAGCCCTGGAAACCGTGGGCGTGGGCTTGCTGGTTTCTGTGGTTGCCTCGGTGATCAACTTCGCGGTGGCGCGCATTCTCTTGCGCGCGGGCCGCGCCCACCAGTCGATTACGCTGGAAGCCGATGCCCATCATTTGATGACAGACGTCTGGACCTCGGTCGGGGTAATTGTGGGCGTTGGACTGGTGGCGCTGACCGGGTGGAACTGGCTTGATGCCACCATTGCGCTGCTTGTGGCCGCCAATATTGTCTGGACGGGTTGGCAGCTGATGGTTCGCTCAGCGGCGGGCTTGATGGATATTGCCTTGCCGGCAACGCAAGTAGCGCAAATTGATGCCGTGCTGGCCAGTTATGCCGCGCACGGCATCGCTTACCACGCCTTGCGTACCCGTCAGGCCGGTCGGCGCAGCTTTGTCAGTCTGCATGTGCTGGTGCCGGGTGAGTGGACCGTGCAGGTGGCGCATGACTGGACGGAGCGCATCGAAGCCGACATTCGGCGCGAGCTGCCGGGAATCCACATCACCGCTCACCTTGAACCGCGTGATGATCCGGCCTCGATGGCGGATCAGGAACTGGATCGTCACTGAGGTGATGGGCGCTTTTACTGATGGACGCTAAAACTCAGTCGCCGTGGGACGGCGCCCCGCGGTGAGGGCCTGAGCTTACATCAGCACCGCGTCTTGGCTGAGCGCACTGACACCGACCAGTTGCACCTGAAAGTCGGCTTGCGCGTCGCCGGTCCAGTCGCACATCAGCGAGTCGCCATTCCAGCAGACGTCGCCGGCGCTACCGGTGAGGCCGTTGCTTGCCCAATGAAATGTGGGAGCTGGCATGCTGACTGAGCTCAGTGCACGTAAGCCGGCTTCGAGCTGGCTCAGGTCAATGATGTCGCCGCTGGCGCTGTTGAAATCGTTGATGACGTCGCGATACGCGCCCGGTGTGGAGTCATTGACGCCGATGAAGCAGAATTTGTCGGCACCCGCGCCACCGGTCAGGACGTCACGGCCACCACCGCCAATCAGGATGTCATTACCGCCGCCGCCGTTGAGCACGTTGGCGACCGCGTTGCCGATCAGCAGATTGTTCAGGTCGTTGCCGGTGCCGTTGATCGCGGCGCTGCCTGTCAGCGTGAGGTTTTCGACGTTGGCTGACAGACTCTGGGTAATCGAGGCATAGACGGTATCCAGCCCCTGATTGAACATTTCGATGATCTTGTCTTGCGGCGTATCGAGTATGTAGGTGTCGTTACCCAAGCCACCGGCGAGGGTGTCAGCACCTTTGCCGCCGTCGAGCACGTTGTTGCCTGCATTACCGTTGATGACGTTGTTCAGGTCGTTGCCCGTGCCATTGATGGCGGCGCTGCCGCTCAGATTGAGGTTCTCGATATTGGCGGCGAGGGTGTATGTCACCGATGACTGAACCAGATCAATGCCCTGGTTGGCCAGTTCGATGACTTTGTCGCCGGCGTTATCGACGATGTAGGTGTCATTGCCCAAGCCGCCGCTCAGGCTGTCGGCGCCGGCGCCGCCGTCCAGGCGGTTATTGGCGGCGTTGCCCGTCAGGCTGTCGTTGGCGCTGCCGCCGGTTGCATTTTCGATGGTGACACCGCAGGCAATGGAAAGGTTATTAGTCATGCCGTCGCAGTCAGAAAAACTGCCGGCGACGAGTGAAATACGCGAGGCGGCGGTGAAGCCGGAGAGATTCAGCGTGTCAGTGCCGCCGGCGTCATAGAGACAGACGATGGGATGTTTGTTGCTGTTGAAGTCGTACACCGAACCGCTGAGGTTGGACTGGAAGCCATAGACCGTGTCCGTCGTGCGCGTGGTTTTGTCGACACCATAGAGCGACTGAATCGCCAGGATGTCGTTCATCATCGGCGTTTGGGCAAAGTATTGCCGGCCATCACTGGCAACCCAGTCGGCACCGGTTTTGGCGGCGGAGAAATACGACATGATGGTGTATTGCTGGCTGTCCTGCAGATACACGGCATTGGCCTCGTAAGTGGGGCGGCCACCGTTGTAGGCACCGGGGTGAGACAGGCCGAGGGCGTGACCGATCTCGTGACCAAACGCCATGCCACCGTATTGCCCGAGTACGGGCGTGAGCAGATTATTGGTGCCCGAGGCGGGGCCGTAGTTCGGGTTGAACCAGACTGTGGCGCCATTGTTGTTGGGGTAGTAGGAATGCGCGTAGTCGGTATAGACGGTATTCGCGAGGCCGATGTTGGCGCGGGTGCCACTGGCGACGCGCACGATGGAGGAGCCGATCACATCATCCCAGGCGCGCATCCAGTGATCGGTCATCTTTTGTTGTACCGAGTTGGCCACCGACGCGCCCCAAGTCTCGATCATGGCAGCCGAGCCGCTGGTGGGGAAGTTATAGGTGATGACCGGACTTTTCCACAGCGCGCCGCCGGTGTTGGTCAGCGTGGCGATAACTTGTGCGTCGGTATATATCGGTTTTGCCATGATCGTGTCCTCACAACATCAATTCGGGAACGCGAAGCTCATGGGTGCGAAGGTCAGGGTCGCGACAGCGGTGTTGCTGATGCATGCTGCTGTCGAGGCAACCCGGCCGACTTGGCATCGTGCGATGCCGTAGTCCCGTGGCTTTGCGTCACCGTCTTTCGAGCGGTTTTGCCAGTAACTGTGTTTATGATAGGGAGACTAGCTTTCGCTCAGCCTTCGCGCAATGTGAATATTCTGCACACAGACATGAACAGCACCCTTGAGAGGTTTTGCACGCCGCCGGTCGCGGAGTTGGCCCGTTTGGGCGAGGCACGTACTTTCACGCGCAAGCAGTTGCTGGTGCATGAGGGGGAGCCGGGCAGCGAGTTGTATGTGGTGCTCAGTGGCCGCGTGCGCATTTATACCGATAACGATCAGGGGCGACGTTTTGTGCTGGGCAGCTATGGACCGGGTACGCTGTTTGGCGAGGGGGCGCTGGATGGTGGGCCTCGTACCGCATCGGTCGAGGCCTTATCCGAGGTAGTCTGTTCCGTGGTGCCCTTCGATCTTCTGATGCAGCATATTGAGGCGCATCCGGCGTTCGCGATGGTCTTGCTCATGGAGATGATTGGTCGCAGCCGTGCCGCCATGGGGCGGATGAAGGGCTTGGCGCTCGAGACGGTGTATCAACGCTTGCGCCGCTTGCTCATGGCGGAAGCACGCTTGCAGGAGGGGCAGCCCATGCTCGGCCCGGAGTGGACGCAGCAGGAGCTGGCCAACCACCTCGGCGCCTCGCGTGACATGATTACGCGCTTGTTTCGCGATCTGACGGCAGGTGGTTATGTGGCGACAGGTAAAGCGGGGATGCGTGTGCTCAAGCCGCTGCCCGAGGCGTGGTAATCCGCCGCCACAAAAGTCAGTCGCTGTAGGACGGCGCCGGGGAAGGTTTTATGGGTTTCACCCGTGTCACCACGCGCGCCCGTAATTGACCACAGGCACCGTCCACGTCCTGCCCGGCGG
>CAZFSH010000142.1:0-1431 GCA_964521935.1 uncultured Propionivibrio sp. | reverse complement strand
GCTTGGTCAGGATGCGTTGTTTCATCAAGCCGCGCAGCAGGGCTTCGGCGCGTTCGCTGCTGGGGCGGCGGAAACTCAACGCGTCGACCGGGTTGTAGGGGATCAGGTTCATGATCGCGTATTTGCCCGTGAGCAAACGCACGATGCCGGCCATTTCTTCTTCGCTGTCATTAACGCCTTCGATCAGCGTCCATTGGTATTGAATGGGGTAGCCGGTCTGCCGCGCGTAGGCTTCGCCTAACTCGACTAACTCGTCGGGCGCGATGCGTGGTGCGCGTGGGAGGAGTTCGAAGCGTTTCTCGGCGATGCTTGAATGCAGCGAAATCGCCAGTGCCGGTTTAACGGTTTGCAGTGGCAGTCGCTCGAAAACACGATGGTCACCGACCGTGGAAAAGACCAGATTTTTGTGGCCGATGCCACCAAAGGTGCCGAGCAGGTCAATGGCTTCCAGTACGTTGTCGAGGTTATGGGAGGGTTCGCCCATGCCCATGAAGACGACGCGGCTGACTTTTCGCTGGCGTCGCGCCAGGGCCACCTGTGCCAGCATTTCGGCGCTGCCCAGTTGGCGGATCAGCCCCGACTTGCCTGTCATGCAAAACACACAGCCGACGGCACAGCCCAGCTGGGTGGAAATACACAGCCCATCACGTTGCAGCAAAACGCTTTCGACGGTTTGTCCATCGGCCAGTTCGACGAGCAAGCGTGCCGATCCGTCTTCAGCCGGGTGTTCGGATCGGATACGCGCCAGGGAATCAAGCTGCGCCATGAACTCGGGCAAGGCAGCGCGTACAGTCAGCGGCAGAAAGTTCTCGACCTTGCTGTAACGTTTGTCCAGCGGACGTTGTTGCAGCCAGGCGCGCAGGATTCGCCCTTCATGCTCCGGCTTGGCGCCAAAGGCGCGCAGTTGTTGCCGTAGCTGCTCAGCGTTCAAGGCGTCGCTCCGTGACATGACAGTGGTGAAACATGTGATGGCTATATCAGACTCTATTAGACGCTGTCAGGCGTCATACGGGTAACGCGTTTGAAGTGCTCAGCCAGGCGAGTGACGGCGCCGCGGGCGGTGGCGAGGTAGGGGCAGTTGAGTTGGAACACATGCCACATGCCCTGATAGATTTCCAGCTGTACGTCGACGCCACTGTCCCGGGCGTGGTCAGCGAGTAGCAGCGAATCATCATGCAAAAGTTCCGTCGTGCCAACCTGGATCAACAGCGGCGGCATGCCGTCCAACGGCTGATGCAATGGCTGGTGCTCAGTGGCGTCAGCAGGTAGTTGATAGGCTTTGAAGCATTGCGTGAACAAGCTCGGGCGTAACATGGGGTCGGTATAGCGATAGCGCTGATGGCTGGCGGTATTCAGCGCGGCATCGACCACGGGCGACAGGACCATTAGCCCGGCAGGTTGCTCGACGCCGAGGCGTTTGAGACTGAGCGA
>CAZFSH010000141.1:0-7532 GCA_964521935.1 uncultured Propionivibrio sp. | reverse complement strand
GCCCTCGCCTTTTTCCATGGCAAGAACAATCTCGTTGGCCAGATTGATGCCTTTGAGAATCTCTTCCAGCGGTGCGCCCATCAAGGTGGGCATCAGCGACATGATGCCGGTCATGAAGGCCTTGTCGGCCAAGTCCTTGCCCGCGCCGCTCAATTTTCCGGCGAGCAGTTCCATCAGCCGGCCACGGGTTGCCGCCATTTGCATCAGCGGGCTGGCCCCCGTGCCACCGGAAGGGTTGGTGTAAAGCAAGAGTTGCAACCAGCGCTGCAATTGCTGCCGCCCCAAGACCGAAATCGCATGCCGCAGCGACGTCACTTTCGTGCGCAAACCGCTCGCCGCGGAGTTAGTCAGACGCATCAAGTTCAAGGCCAAACCCGGCTCGCGCTTGAACACGGCTTCCAGATGCGTGGTTTCCGCGTCATCCAGCACCATGCCCAAAAGCTGCATCAAAGCCAGCTGTGACTGGCCGAGCTTGCGTCCGGTAATGATCACCGGCTTGGCGAAATAGTAGCCTTGGAAAAGGTGATAGCCGAGATTCAGGCAATGGTCCGATTGCTCACGCGAATCAACCTTCTCCGCGAGCATCTGCAAACCAAACTGCCGCAAACTCTGCGTGCTGGCATCCAACTCTTGTGCCGAGAGCGGCATCAGATCGACTTTGACAATATCGACCAGCTCAAGAATCGGCTTCCACTTGCTAGTGTCGCTAACAAAATCATCGAGGGCGACGGTGAAACCACGCGCTTTCAGCTCCGCACAACGCTCAACAATTTCGGGGGTGACCTCGACGGTCTCCAGCACTTCCAGCACGATCTTGTCCGCCGGCAAGGCCTCGAGCAAGTCCGACAGCAGGATGTGCTCATCGCAATTGATGAAGCCTTTATAGGGGCCAAGCGACTGCTCGATTCCCAGATTCATGAAGGCGTTGCTGATGACACTGGCCGTCGCCGACATGTCGTCAGTCACTACCGCCGCATTGCTTTTTGTGCCACTGCGGAATAGCAGCTCGTAGGCGAACATCTCGCCACGCGCATCCAGAATGGGCTGACGCCCGATGAAAATATCTTCAGCAGCCATCAGAAATCGGTCTTCAGGCCCGGCCAGGCGACTTGCAGCGCATGGCGAAACTCATTTTGAATACGCTTCAGCGCTGCCTCCGTGTCCGCTTCAAAACGCAGCACGATCACCGGGGTGGTGTTCGACGCGCGCGCTAAGCCAAAGCCGTCTTTGTATTCCGCGCGTACGCCATCCAGCGTCAGCAGCTCGCGTGCGCCAGGAAACTTGCCGTCTTTTTGCAGTTTGGCAATGAGCGCATGCGGCTCGCCCTCTTGCATCTTGATGTTGAGTTCGGGCGTGGAAATCGCATTCGGCAAGTTTTTCAGCGGCCAGTTGGCATCTTTCCAGCGCGAGACGATTTCCAGCAGGCGGGCCCCGGCATACAAGCCATCATCAAAGCCATACCAGCGCTCTTTGAAAAACATGTGGCCACTCATCTCACCGGCTAGCGGAGCACCGGTTTCCTTGAGTTTGGATTTAATCAAGGCATGACCGGTATTCCACATCAGCGGCACACCGCCCTGAAAACGAATCGACTCCGCCACCCAGCGCGAACACTTAACGTCATAAATAATCTGCGCGCCCGGATTGCGGCTCAGCACATCGGCAGCAAACAGCATGAGCTGGCGATCGGGATAAATGATTTCGCCATCTTTGGTGACCACGCCAAGGCGGTCGCCATCGCCATCGAACGCCAGGCCGAGTTCCGCATCGGTATCGCGCAATGCCTGCTGGAGGTCGCGCAAATTTTCCGGTTTTGACGGGTCCGGGTGATGATTGGGGAAGTTGCCATCGACCTCACAAAACAGCTCGACCACCTCACAACCGAGTTCGCGGAACAGCTTGGGCGCTACCGCACCGGCAACGCCATTGCCGCAGTCAATCACGATCTTCATCGGCCGCGCGAGCTTCACGTCTGAAACGATGCGCTGGCGGTAATCCTTGACCACCTTATCGGTCTTGACCTTGCCCGGTTTTTTGGCCGTGTAAAAGTCAGCCGCTGTGATACGGCGCCGCAGGTCTTGAATCAGTTCACCATAGAGCGTCTGGCCGCCCAGCACCATTTTCAGGCCGTTGTAATCCGGCGGATTGTGGCTACCGGTAACCGACACACAGCTATCGGTGCCGAGCTGATAGGCAGCGAAATACGTCAACGGCGTCGGCACGCAACCAATGTCGATCACATCAATACCTGCGGTGGTAATCCCCTTGGCCAACGCATCGGCCAAACGCGGGCCGGAAAGCCGACCGTCGCGGCCAACCACGATGGTCTTAAGCCCGCGCGCGCGCGCTTCGCTGCCCAGCGCATGGCCAATTTTCAGCACCGCGTCATCAGTCAGGGTGACATCAACAATGCCACGGATATCGTAAGCTTTAAAAATTTCGGCAGCAGGCGTAGTCATGGTTTCACTCGACAGATAAACAGAAAATCAGCGTTGATTATGGCAGGGAAGCTTAACGACGAACGCTGCCAGCGGGAAGATAGTCATCGAACCAGGAGAGCAGTCGGTTCGGCAGCCAATCCAGTCGGCCGGGAAGGTGGCCGGCAACGAAACCGACATGCCCTCCCTGCGCTTGAATGTCGAGCTGAACACATTCAGCAAGCTCGTTTGGCGAGGGCAAATGCGCCGAGGGCAGGAAGGGATCATTCGCGGCATTGAGCACCAGTGTGGGCGTGCGTATTGCCAAAAGAAAAGGCTTGGCACTGCTCTGCGCATAGTAATCGCGAGCATCACGGAAACCATGCAGCGGGGCGGTCACCAGATCATCGTAAGCGATCAGCGTATTAACCCTGGCGATGCCTGCGCTATCGAGCAAGCCGGGAAAGCGCTGGCTTTTCGCCAAGGCACGGGGAATCATTGTCGCCAGAAAATTGCGCGAATACAGCCGATTGACGCCACGCTGCAAATGCTGGCTAACCACCGCCAGATCATGGGGGGGACACACCGCCGCCGCGGCACAGATCACCGCACTGGCGGCGTGCCCCTGCTCGCCCAGCCACTTCAGAATCAAGTTGCCACCCAGCGACACTCCCACCACCAGCAAGGGGGACAGATGGGCGCCAGCCAAGCGCCGCAAGACCCAATCAACCTCCGGCGTATCGCCCGAGTGATAAGCCCGCGGCAAGCGATTGGGCTCGCCGGAACAACCTCGGTAGTGCATCACCACCCCACGCCAGCCACGCTCATGCACCGCACACATCAAATGTCGCGCATAGGGACTAAGCGAGCTGCCTTCCAGGCCGTGAAACAAAACAACCGTAGGCACCCTTGGGGGCACCCCAGCGGGCACGCAATCAGCACGCGTGAACAGCGACGGCGAAGGATCTATCCAGTCGAGGTCGACAAAATCGCCATCAGGCGTCTCCCAGCGCTCACGTCGGTAGGGCGGGATCCGTCCTTTGATAGCGATCGGCCAGATAGTTTGTGCATGGCCACCGGGCAACCAGCGGGGAGGCGAATAGCGCACAGCGCCCCCTGCTCAATGCAAAACTTTAGGGGTTTCGACCAAGGACTCGGGAGGAACCGGGGAGGCGTGATGGGCGACCATGCGCCAGCCCATCGCTCCACGCACATAGACGTTAGTCACCGAGAGTGGTGCCGTCGTTTCCTTGTTGTCACGCAGGCGAATCCGCTCAATCAGACTATGCATCACGGCAAACGGCGTAGCTACCACGCTCGGCACCGAAGTCTCAACCATCAGTCGATGGCCGCCTTCAAAAACACGCCGCCAGGCATCACGCACTGCCGCATAGCCAATCAGGCGAGGACCGCCGGGGTGCACGCAGACAATTTCTTCATCCTCCGCCCAGACGGCCATCATGGCATTGAGATCGGCATTTTCCAGTGCCTGGTAAAAAGCCGCTTCGACATCGTTAACTTCAGCAAAGATTTTCTTGTTGCTCATGCGGGCACCTCCGCCAAAACCATCGCCAGTTCGTCAAATACCTGATTGACCGACAAACCATTCATGCAGTCGAAATGCCCGAGCGGACATTCACGCTTGAAACAGGGACTGCATGGTAGACGCCGTGTCACGATGCGAGCGGCAGGCGAGCACGGTGGCGTGTATTCGGGGCTGGACGAGCCATAGAGCGCGACCAGCGGCCGGTTCAACGCCGCCGCCACATGCATCAGGCCGGAGTCATTGCTCACGACCGCACGCGCGCTGGCGATCAAATCTATCGCCTGCTCGAGCGAACTGCGCCCGCATAAATTAAGCGCTGCGCCTTGGGCAAGACGGACGATCTCATCGCCCACCGGTGCATCCTTGGCTGAACCAACGATCCATACGGGCGCCGTCTCATCCCAACCGGGATTCCCTTCGGTCACACGGCTGACTTTTGCATCGCGCACACGCTTCGCCAATTCAGCGAAATACGCGACAGGCCAGCGCTTGGCCGGACCGTACTCTGCACCGGGGCAGAAAATAACCGGCGTGGTATCCAGCGCTAACTGCAAGCTGCGACGAGCCTGTGCTTGCTGTTCCAGCGAAGAGCGCAACTGCGGCAAGGGCAAAACCGCTGGCAGCGGTCCAGCCAAGGCCGCATAACGCTGTACTAATTGAGGATGCGCCTGCGTATCCAGCCGGTGTCGCTCGGTAAGCAGCCCCCAGCGCGCTTCGCCGTGATAGCCCACGCGACGAGGAATTTTGGCGAACAAGGGCAGCACCGCCGACTTCCAGGAATTGGGCAGTACATACACGGCATCGTAGGCCTCGGCGGCCAGCTGCCGGCCCAACGCACGGCGGCCAGAAAAATTGAATTCGCCATGCGCAAACGGGTTATCGATAACTCGATCAACCTCAGCCATGCGCTGCAACAGCGGGGCCGACCACGCTGGCGCCAAGACCTCAATACGGGCTTGCGGCGTGCGCTGCTTGAGCAAACTCAGCAGCGACTGGGAAAGAATGGTATCGCCAATCCACGAGGGTGCGACGACCAGTAACTTCATGGACATCAGCACCCTGCCGGCAACATCAGCGAGTTCAGTGATGACCTTTCGGACGCTCACCCGAAAACGTGTAAGTCGTGCCGCAATACGGGCAGCTGGCCTTGCCGTCGTGGTTTTTCAGTACATCAATAAACACACGCGGATGGCGCGCCCACAGTGGCGCACCCGGGCGAGGACAGGCAAGGGGTAAATCGTGCGCCGTCACAGCGACGTCGCGTTTGGTTTCGTCAGGGGTCTGATTGCTCATAGAGTTCTCCCGTTGGCGGTGAGTGAGGCTTAAACCGTGTCCAGCCACTCCGCATACTGCGGAAGTTTGCCCTTGACCAGATCAAAGAAGCGCGCCTGAATTTTTGTCGTAACCGGGCCACGATGGCCAGCACCGATAACACGGTTATCCAGCTCACGAATCGGCGTCACTTCCGCCGCTGTGCCGGTAAAGAAGGCCTCGTCAGCGATATACACATCGTCGCGCGTCAAACGCTTGGTGACCACCTGATAGCCGAGATCTTTGGCCAGCGCATGCACCGTCGAACGGGTAATGCCAGTCAGCGCCGAGGCGATTTCCGGTTCGTAGATCACGCCATCCTTGACGATGAAAAGATTTTCACCGGCGCCCTCGGCAACAAAGCCCTCGGTCGACAGCAACAAGGCTTCGTCATAGCCATCTTGCGTCGCTTCGAGATTGGCCAGAATCGAGTTGGCGTATGTCGATGCCACTTTGGCGCGTGGCATCGTCACGTTAACGTGATGGCGCGCATAGGAAGAGGTTTTGACACGAATGCCTTTCTCAAGGCCTTCTTCGCCCAGATAAGCACCCCACGGCCACGCCGCAACGGCGACATGAACCGCCGCACCTTTAGGTGACACGCCCATTTTTTCCGAACCGTAGAAAGCGATGGGGCGCAGGTAGCACTCCGTCAGTTTGTTGGCGCGTACAACTTCGCGCTGCGCTTCCATGATCTGCTCGCGGCTGAACGGCATCTTCATCATATAGATGTGTGCCGAGGTAAACAGGCGATCGGTGTGTTCCTTAAGCCGGAAAATTGCTGTGCCGGCATCGGTGTTGTAGGCGCGTACGCCTTCGAACACCGACAAACCGTAATGCAGCGAATGGGTCAGGACGTGGGTGGTGGCATCACGCCAGGGCACCAGCTTGCCGTCAAACCAGATAAAACCATCACGGTCGGCCATCGACATAACAAACTCCAGCTATCAATCAGGGAAAGCATTGATTCTAGCCGAACAGGCCGGGCGGTAGAATCCGGCGCCATGAATACGCCCCCCTTATTACTAGCGGATCGCCCATGGAAACCCAACGTCACGGTCGCCGCGCTCATTGAGCGTGACGGCAAGTTTCTGTTGGTCGAAGAGGAAACCAGTGAGGGTATCCGCCTGAATCAGCCGGCGGGCCACCTTGATGAAGGCGAATCGCTGATTGCCGCCTGTGCCCGCGAGGCGCTGGAAGAAACCGCTTGGCATTTCCAGCCGACAGCGCTAACCGGCATTTACCAGTGGCCGCGCCCACAAGGCGACGTAACCTATTTACGCTTTGCCTTTGCCGGCACCCTGGGCCAGCACGACGCCTCGCGCCCACTGGATACCGGCATTTTGCGTGCAATCTGGATGACGCCCGAGGAAATTGCCGCCTCCCGCGAACGCCATCGCAGCCCGCTCATCCTGCAATGCGTTAACGACTACCTTGCCGGCCGCCGCTGGCCGCTCGACCTGATCCGACACTATGACTAATACCTCTCTACACCCGGCAAACACCAAAGGTCGCGTCATCGTCGGCCTCTCCGGTGGCGTCGATTCCGCCGTCTCCGCCCTGTTGCTCAAACGCGCCGGCTATGAAGTTATTGGCCTGTTCATGAAGAACTGGGAAGATGATGACAACGACGAATATTGCTCCACACGGCAAGATTTGATCGATGCCGCCGCGGTCGCTGACGTCATTGGCATCGACTTCGAGGCCGTCAATTTTGCCGCGGAATACCGCGAACGCGTTTTTTCAGAGTTCCTCTGTGAATACCAGGCCGGGCGTACCCCCAACCCTGACGTGCTGTGCAATTCCGAGATCAAGTTCAAGGCCTTCCTTGATCACGCCATTGCCCTTGGTGCCGAAAAAATTGCTACCGGCCACTACGCTCAGGTACGTGAATTTCAGGGGAAATTTCAGCTGCTGCGCGGCGAAGATGGCAACAAAGATCAGAGCTACTTCCTCCATCGACTAAATCAGGAACAACTGTCACGCACCCTGTTTCCGATCGGCCATTTGTACAAACGCGAGGTGCGCAAAATCGCCGAAGAGGCTGGGCTTCCCAACCATGCGCGCAAGGATTCAACCGGCATTTGTTTTATCGGCGAACGCCCGTTCCGGGAATTTCTCGCGCGCTATCTGCCGCGCAAACCGGGTGACATCCGCGTTTGGGGAACGGACCGAACCATCGGCAAGCACGAAGGCTTGATGTACTACACCATCGGCCAGCGCGAGGGGCTTGGCATCGGTGGCGTTAAAGGTGCGCC
>CAZFSH010000140.1:0-7544 GCA_964521935.1 uncultured Propionivibrio sp. | reverse complement strand
CTGCCACGACGACCTGACCGCCGCCGACCTGGTAGGCCGGCACCTGATCAGCGACGGGGCCACGTACTGGTCTGACGGTCCACTCACGCGTGCGGTACGCGAAGGCGGCATCTGCTACCTCGATGAAGTGGTCGAAGCACGCAAAGACACCACCGTAGTCATTCACCCGCTTGCCGACCATCGGCGCACGCTGCCTATTGATCGCACCGGCGAAGTGCTGCACGCGCCCGATAACTTCATGCTCGTGGTCAGCTACAACCCCGGCTATCAGAACTTCATGAAGGGCATGAAGCCGTCAACGCGCCAACGCTTTGTCTCGCTGCGTTTTGACTTTCCCGAGGCGGCACGCGAAGAGGCCGTGCTCATGGGTGAAACCGGCTGCAGCCCAATGACCGCCAAGCAACTGGTGTCCATCGCGCGTGCGCTGCGTGCGCTCAAGGATGTCGATCTTGAAGAGGCGGCCGGCACGCGCTTGCTGGTTTATGCCGCCATCCTGATTGGTGATGGCCTTGACCCCGTAGAAGCCTGCCGCGCGGCGCTGGTAGAAAGCCTGACTGACGAGGTAGACGTCGCCACGGCGCTAATGGAGGTGGTCCTTGCGACCTTCGGACGCTGATCCCGCCACCGTCCCAGGCAAGCATCTCGCCGTTGCGGCCGAGGTGCTCTATCTGGCCAACCTGATGCTGGCGCCCGGACTGGCCTTTTTAGGCCTGGCCGTGTTGTGGAAAATGTTCGACCGCGACAGCGCGCCGTCACTGGCTCGCGCCCACCTACGACAAACTTTTTGGGTCAGTCTCTGGGGCGGCGCACTGTTGCTCAGTGTCTGCACAGTCCTCGTTCTGCTGCTCGGCATCCATTCGCCGTGGATGTGGACGTTCGTCATTCTCTACTTCACCGGCGTGCATTCCACATTAATCCTGCTCGGCGTTGTCGGCTTGACCAAAGCCATGGCTGGAAAACCATGGCGCTACCCACTCATTGGACCACGATGAAATATCGCGTCATTCCCATTAAACAGGCTATCCCTCAGCATGCTCAACAAGGCCAGCTCCTGCAACGCCAGCGCCTGTATTGGCAGATGGGATTTTTCATTCTCTTTTGCCTTGCACCGGTGTTCAATCTTCTGCGCTATGACATCATCGAGCGCCACGCTTGGGTACTCGGCATGGAGTGGCATATTGGCCTGGACGCCTTTTTTGCCGGCCAGATCAGTGGCCAACAGGCCGCGCTCAATGTGCTGTTGCGCCTGATTCTGCCTATCGTGCTCATCGCCATCAGTTTTCTCTTCGTCGCCTGGCGCTGGGGACGCTTGTATTGCGGCTGGCTTTGCCCGCACTTTTCCGTTGTCGAAACCATCAATAAAGCGATGCGTCGTGCCAGCGGCAAGCACAGCATTTGGGAAAGCAAGACGCTGCCAGCACGCGACCCGGATGGCACGCCGCGCCCGACCGATAAACGCTGGTGGCTGATCACCGTTGCCCTTGCAGTCGGTTTTGCCTTCTGCTGGGCCGTCGTTCTGCTCACTTACCTGCTGCCACCAGCAGAGGTCTATGGCAACTTGCTCGCCCTCTCGCCAACGCGCAACCAGTTCATTTTCATCAGTGTTGCTACCACCGTGTTGTCACTGGAGTTTCTCTTTGCGCGGCATCTGTTCTGTCGCTACGGCTGCGCTGTCGGCCTGTTCCAGAGTCTGGCGTGGATGGGCAATCGAGGGGCCATGGTGGTGGGCTTTGCGCGCAAGCGCGGCGCCGATTGCACAACCTGCTATGCCGACCACGTCAAGGATGGCGGCCCTGGCTACTCCGCCTGCGAGGGCGTTTGCCCCATGCGGCTGAAACCGCGCAGTACCAAAAACGCCATGTTCACCTGCACGCAATGCGGACAGTGCATCGACGCCTGCCAAACCGTGCAGCGGAAAAATCCGGAAGGCAGCCTGCTGCAGTGGGTCGAGCATGAGGCCGCACAGCAGAACGAGTCGGCTGTCAGCCTGACTGGCCGGAGAAACTGATGGAAGAATGGGTCGGCGGGATCTGGGACCGCCTCATCACCAAAACAGCACGGCGCGATTACCCGCAGGCCGCTGTCTCGTTAGCCGACATTGAAAAAATCGCCGGCATTGTCTTTCGTGCACTCGGCGGCGACGCGGGCCTGCAGGTTAGCCCCGCCCAGGTCGCCACGCACAGCGCCCGCCGGCGCTGGCTTTCGCGCCTGGCCGGCAGCGACAACAAGGCTGCGCACGCGGCGCGTGATGGCGAAACCCTGCGCCTGCCGCCCAGCATCGCGTGGTTTGCCGAGCGCTCGCTCAATCGCGATCTGTACCTGTGGCTCGTTGCCATCGCGGCGATTCCTGAGACGGAGGCAACGCTGACCAACATAAACCAAGCTCAGGACGCCAACGGCAGCGACTGGATTATGCGCAACCAGACCGCGACCGCCGCCACGCTGGGCCGCTTTCCGGGCTTACGCCCGCGTTACCAACGACTGCTGGCAGCGCATTTGGCCGAACGCCCAAGCCCGGCATCGCTGCCCGCCGATGAAGCCGCGCAAGAGCAGGCCATACGCCGTGCCTTATCCGAACCCGGCAGCGTTAGTCATTTTCCGGCACTGAGTCGCAGCAAGGCAAAGCCGGCGCACCCGGTAGTGCTCTGGTTTTATCCGCTGGCAAAAGTCAGCCGCTGTGATACGGCGCAAAAGCAGCCACCCGCGCAACCCAAAGAACCTAGCGCCGAGGAAAAGCAACGGCGCGAGGCCGAAACCACAGCCAAGAAACGCCACGCCGCGCGGCGGGAAGAATCGCCAGACAGCACCTCCCCCATCCTGCTGATGTTCCGCGCCGAGAGTCTGCTTTCGATTGCCGAATACGTGAAAGTCAATCGCTCACTCGACGAGGATGAGAATGCCGACGCCGCCTCAGCTGCCGACAACATGGACGAACTGGCCATCGCCAACGATGATGGCCAGCGCGTTGCCTCTGTGGTGCGCTTCGACCTTGACCTGCCGGCCGCCAGCGAAGACGACTTGCCGATAGGTGAGGGTATTCCACTCCCGGAGTGGGATTACCGCAAGCAGATCATGCGTACCGATTGGTGTGCCGTGCAGACGATGGCGCAACGCCATGCGCCGCCGATAGCATTACCCGAGCACTTGCATCGAGCGGCGCGCAAGTTGAAAGGCCAGTTTGCCGCGCTACAGCCAGTGCGTCGCTGGCTCAAGGCACAACCCGACGGCAGCGAGATCGACATCGATGCCTGCCTGCGTGCCCAGACCGACCGCATGGCCGGCATGCACTACGGCAATGCGGGCCTGTATCTGAGCCAGCAACCCGCCGAGCGCGATCTGGCCTGCCTGGTACTGGCGGACCTATCCCTGTCGACCGATGCGCACATCAGCGATGAACTGCGGGTGATTGATGTCATCCGCGACAGCCTGCTGCTCTTTGGTGAAGCACTGGCAGAAACCGGTGATTGCTTCGGCATGTATGGCTTCTCGTCGGTCAAGCGCCAGCAGGTTCGATTTACCCCGCTCAAGGAGTTTGGCGCGCCCTTTGACGACAAGGCACGCGGGCATATTGGCGCGATCAAACCGGGCTACTACACGCGCATGGGCGCTGCAATGCGCCATGCGATCAACTTGCTCGACCGCCAGCCGCAATCAACGCGATTGTTGCTGCTGCTATCCGACGGCAAACCGCATGACACCGATGGTTACGAGGGGCGCTATGCCATTGAAGACACTCGCATGGCGGTAATGGAAGCACGCCGGCGCGGTGTTCGCCCATTTTGCGTGACCATCGACCACGAGGGCGCCAGCTATCTGCCACACCTGTTCGGCGTGGCAGGATTCACCGTACTAAGAAAGCCAGAGGAGCTGCCATCAAGCTTGCCGGGACTTTATGCACAATTGACCCGTTAGCCAGTACCCGATGTTTCTCAAACCACTCATCAAACCACTTCCTCAAACCAGTTCAAGCGCTCATGCAGTTTGACCACTTCGCCGATGATGATCAGCGTCGGCGGTCTTAACTTCGCTGCCTTTGCCTTGGCAGGCAGTGTGGCCAGCGTTCCGATAATCGTGGCCTGTTCCGGGGTAGTGCCTTTCTGCACCATTGCCGCAGGCCAGTCATCGGGCAGCCCATGATCGCGTAACTTTTGGCACAGGTAGTCGAGCCCGTGCAGGCCCATGTAGATGACCACGGTTTGATGCGGGCGCACGAGGCCCGGCCAATCAAGGTTCATGGTGCCGTCTTTGAGATGCCCGGTCACAAAGACACACGACTGGGCGTAATCGCGATGTGTCAGGGGAATGCCGGCATAGGCCGCGACACCCACCGCGGCGGTGATACCCGGCACCACCTCAAAGGCGATGCCTGATTCGCGCAGCGTCTGCACCTCTTCGCCGCCGCGGCCAAAGGTATAGGGGTCGCCGCCTTTTAGCCGGACAACCGTTTTGCCTTGTAAGGCCAGCGACACCAGCAACTGGTTGAGATCGTTTTGCGGCAAGGAATGATTGCCGCGCTCTTTGCCAACATAAATACGTTCAGCGTTTGGATTGACCATCGCCAAGATGGCCGGTGATACCAGGTTATCAAAGACCAACACGTCAGCCGCCTCGAGCAAGCGCGCCGCCTTGATGGTCAGCAGATCAGGATCACCCGGCCCGGCGCCCACCAGATAAACGCAGCCAGGCGACGGGGTTGAAGTCAGTGGTGAACCAGGCAAATCAGCGTTGCTAGGCATGGCAGCCATTTCCTCGATTAAAGTAGGTTTGCATTCTTGCTACCCGAAGCGATTTTGCCATTGATGCCAATCAAGTCTGACAACAGTCTGGCGCCCTGTCATCACGTCAATCAGGACAAAATTTCGCTGTGTGAGCGACGATATTCGTTAGGCGTCACGCCAGCCCAACGCTTGAACGCATGGGTAAAGTTGGCCGGCTCATTAAAGCCCAGAAGCACGCCGATTTCATGCAAAGGCAGGCGTGTATCGCTGAGGTACTCTTTCGCAATCTGACAGCGCACTTCATCAAGCACGCCCTGAAAGCTGGTGCCCTCGTCTTTTAACTTGCGTTGCAAGCTGCGCACCGAGGTGGCGAGCCGTTCGGCCACCTGCTGGATATCAGGAAAATAGCCGGGACGGGCCAAGAGCAACTGCCGCACTGCCTCAATCAACTGGCTTTGCTTGCCCAGTTTGGAGAGCAAAAGCTGACACTGCTGGCGCAAATGCGCGGAGGCTGAAGCATCACGGTGCGGCAGAGGCGCGTCCAGCACGGTGCTACTGAATTCGATCACCGTGTTTGGCGTACCGAACTCGACCGGACAATCAAAATACCTCCGGTAGTGCTGACGACGCCCATGGCCATCATGGGGCAGACACACCTTGCTCAGAGGCAAGGGTCCGCCCAGCACCTCATGGCACCCTTTGAGCAAGGCCACGATATCGCGGTCATGCAGCAGGTGGCGCACCTCCGGCACCATGTCCAGACGGTCAAACATGGAAAACCGTGCAATCTCACCCTGCACCGCGTGCGTAAAACCAAACCAGGTGAAGGTCAGATCGCCAAAATTTTGTATCACCGCCAGCGCCTGCCTAAGCGTTTGCGCGCTGAGCACCGCATAGCCAAAGATACCGTAGCGCTGCAGCGCATAGGCTTCGCCCAGTTGCAAGCCGATGGTCGGATCGCCGCTCAGGCGCAGGTAGTTCTGAAAAACCCGAATCTCTTGCGCCAAACTCACCTGCGCGTCCGGGTCGTTCAGTTGCGCAGGCGAAACCCCAGAGCCCGCCAGACAGTCCTCGGCGCTAAAGCCGAGCGTGGCCATTACCTGCAAGGCAGGCAGCAAACCGACGATAGGATGACAGGTAGGTACGCGGTGGCTCATTACGGCAAGGGCTAATCAGACCAAACTCATCCTAATCAGCTTGGCGCAATTTCACAAGAGGTTGGCGTTTGCTGACATTCAGGTGGGCTCGTGCTTTGCCTAATATGGCCCCCATAAGCAACGCCATAACAAATCACCATAACCAAGGAGATCAGAATGTCAGACTACGTACCCTTGCCGCTGAGCGGACTCGAAGCGCCCCTGAGCGAAATGGAAACGGCGATTCAGGACAATGTCCATCGCTACGCTGTCGACGTTATGCGCCCGTTAGCGCCGGTGCTGGACCGGATGAGCGCCGAAGAACTGATCGCGCCGCAATCGCCGATCTGGGGCGCACTGGCCAAAGCCGATGAACTCGGCCTGTCGGTAAGGGCACTGGCCGAACTGCCGCCACTGGAGCGCGTCAAACTGTTTGCCATTGCCTCGGAAGAACTGGCCTGGGGTGATGGCGGTTTAGCAGGCGCGATTCTGGTCAATCATTTCCCGGTGATCTACTCGCTGCTCGCCGGCAATCTGGCAATGGCCGAGTACTGCGAAGGCAAACTCGGCTGCTGGGGCATCACCGAGCCGGACCACGGCAGCGACATGCTCGACGCCACGGCCGCCCTCGCCGCCCCCGGCGGTAACCATGGTAGCAACTATGGCCGCCCCAACTGCAGCGCCCGCATCGTCGGCGACAAGGTCATCATCAACGGGCAAAAATCAGCCTGGGTGTCCGGCGCGCCGATGGCGCAAGTCTGCGCGCTGTTCTGCCATTACGCCGACGAAAACGGCAGCACCCGCCCCGGCGTCGCGGTGATCGTGCCGCTGGACGCCAAAGGCGTGTCGAAAGGCAAGCCGCTGGAGAAGATGGGCTTGCGTGGCTTGTGTCAGGGCGAACTGTTTTTCGACAATGTTGAAGTACCGATCAGCCACCTGCTCGCCGGCCCCGATACCTATCAGGAATTGGCCTACCGCATGCTCAGCGAAGCCAACCCGCACGTCGCCGCCTTGTCCGTCGGCGTGGCGCGCGCGGCCTTTGAGCACGCCTGGGCCTACGCGCACCAGCGCAAGCAGGGCGGCGTGCCCTTGATCAAGCACCAGCATGTGCGCTTCCGCCTCTTCGAAATGTTCCGCAAGGTCGAGGCCGCACGTGCGCTGACGCGGCGCACGATGGATTACAACGCCACGGCACCACGCCCCTCGCTGCTCGGTTCGACGTCGGCCAAAGTCACCGCCACCCAGACCGCCTTTGAGGTAGCCTCCGACGCGCTGCAGATGTTTGGCGGCAACGGCCTGACCAAGGAATACCCGATGGAAAAGCTGTTCCGCGATGCGCGTGCCTTGTTGATTGCCGATGGCGCCAACGAGATACTGGCCATGAAGGGCGGCAGTGACCTGATCAACCCGGATCTCTTTTAAGGAATCGACACCATGAAAATGCATGCGTATGTGGCCGGTGTGGGCATGACCCGCTTTGGCAACCACCTCACCGTCAAACTCAAAGACCTCGCCGCCGGAGCGATTCGTGACGCCCTGAAGGATGCAGGCCTTAGCGCCAGCGACCTGCAGGCCGCCTACATGGGCAATGCCTCGGCCGGCGTCATCCAGGGCCAGGAGATGATTCGCGGCCAAGCCGTGTTGCGCTCCATGGGCATCGGCAAGATCCCGGTGATCAATGTCGAAAACG
>CAZFSH010000139.1:0-7564 GCA_964521935.1 uncultured Propionivibrio sp. | reverse complement strand
GCCAATTGCTTAAAGATCAGGGATATAGCTTCGACATCGCCTACACATCGGTACTCAGTCGCGCGATCAAGACGCTGTACACCGTGCTTGAGGAAATGGGCCGATTGTGGTTGCCGGTGCAGCATTCCTGGCGCCTGAACGAGCGCCATTACGGTGCACTGCAAGGCTTGGACAAGGCCGAAACCGCCGCCAAATTTGGCGATGAGCAGGTACTGATCTGGCGCCGTGCCTACGACACGCCGCCCCCCGTCCTCGACGAAAACGACGAGCGTCTGCGCGCACAAAACAGTGACCCCCGCTTCGCCGGCCTCAGCGCCGAGCAGTTGCCGCGCACCGAATGCCTCAAAGACACCGTCGCCCGCGTGCTGCCCTACTGGAATGACACCATTGCGCCAAGCATCCGCTCGGGCAAAAAAGTCATCATCGCCGCGCACGGCAACAGCATTCGTGCCCTGATCAAATATCTGGACAACGTCTCCGATGCCGACATCGTGGGTTTGAACATCCCCACCGCCCAACCGCTGGTCTATGAGCTGGATGCCGACCTCAAGCCAATCAAGCACTACTACCTCGGCGACCCGGCGGCGATTGCTGCTGCCATGCAAGCTGTGGCCAACCAAGGCAAAGCCAAGGCTTGATCGCGTTGATGCCTTACATCAGGGCCGCCACCTTGTGGGCGGCCTTGCTCTTTTTGGGCAGCCTTTCGCTGGCCCCACCAAGCTGGGCCGCCAACAATACGGGCGACAAAGCAGCTACCGCGGTAGACGCCAAGCAGGATCAACTTAAAGGCCTGCGCGAACGGATTGACACACTTAGTCGTGACCTAGCCAAAAGTGAAGAGAGCAAGTCCGATGTGGCGGACCAGTTGCGCGACGCCGAGATCGCCATTTCGGCGGCCAATCGTCGCCTGCGCGAACTGATCGACACGCACCGCGAGGTCAGCAAGGAATTGGCCGACCTCGATAGCCAGATCAAAGCGCTGGACAACAGCACTGCCAGTGAGCAAAAACAACTCGCACGCCTGCTCAATCGCCAGTTTGTCAGTGGCGACGCCAACGCGCTACGCCTGCTGCTCGCCGGTAAAGACCCCAACCAGGCCGCGCGTGACCGCTATTTTCTGACCAAGCTCTCGGTGGCAAAGGCCGCACTCACGCGCGAACTACGCGCGGTGGCCGCACAGAAACGCCAGTTACGAGAGCGGGTGCAAGAGCGTGAAGAAAAAATCCGCAGCATCGAAGCGGAGCAAACCGCCGAGCGCGGCCGATTGCTCAAGGAGCAGCAGCAACGCCAGACCTTGCTCGCCAAAATCGCTGGGCGCATCAACGCCCAGCGTAAGGAAATTGGCGGCCTGCGGCGCGACGAAGAGCGCCTGGGTAAATTGCTCGATGGCTTGGCACGCATCGCCGCACAAAACAAAGCCAAGGCAAAACTCAGTCGCCGTGACACGGCGCCGGCTGTTGCGGCCAAGATGTCGCCAGGGCAAACCCTGCGCAACAACGATCCGGGAAAAGTCGCGGGCGCTTTCGGTTCCTTGCGTGGGCGCCTGCCACTGCCGGTAAATGGCACGATACGGGGCCGCTTTGGCAGCACGCGCGACGACGGTAGCGGCGTCTGGAAAGGCATGTTCATTCGCGCCAGTGAAGGCGCGGATGTGCGTGCCGTGGCCGCCGGCAGTATCGTCTTCTCGGACTGGTTACGCGGCTTTGGCAACCTCATCATCGTCGATCACGGTGACGACTTTCTCTCGATCTATGCCTACAACCAGTCGCTACTCAAAGCCGTTGGCACCGCCATCAAAGCGGGTGAGAGCATCGCCACTGCGGGCAATTCCGGCGGCCACAGCGAGTCCGGCTTATACTTTGAATTGCGGTATCAAGGGCAAGCGTTCGACCCCTTAAAGTGGATCAAGTAAGGTCGCAAGCAGGATCGCCAATGCCTTGTCCTGAATCGGTTTCCTCGTCAGCACACCATGTGCTGACCTCATTTCTCTCCCTGGAGTCAGTATGCGCGGCACCCTGAAGCAAATTAGCCTGATCGGCATTGGTCTGGTCACCGGTGTATTCATCAGCCTGAACTTTTCTGCCAATGCCGCCAAGGATGCCACGAGCAACCTGCCCATTGAAGAGCTGCGCAGCTTTGCCGATGTGTTCAATGCCATCAAGCAAGGCTATGTCGAGCAGGTCGATGACAAGACACTGATTACCCACGCCATCAGCGGCATGCTGGCCAATCTCGACCCGCATTCGACCTATCTGGATGCCGAGTCATTCAAGGATCTGCAAGTCAGCACTCAGGGCGAATTCGGCGGCTTGGGCCTGGAGGTCGGGATGGAAGATGGCTTCGTCAAGGTGGTCGCGCCGATTGAAGACACCCCCGCGTGGAAAGCCGGCATCAAAGCCGGCGATCTGATCATCAAGCTCGACGACACTCTGGTCAAAGGCCTGACGCTGAATGATGCGGTCAAGCGCATGCGTGGCAAACCCAAAACCCAGATCAAACTCACCATCGTACGCAAGGGCGAAACCAAGCCGATGGAAATCACCGTCACGCGTGACAAGATCAAGGTGCAAAGCGTCAAATCCAAAACACTCGACGATGGCTATGGCTATTTGCGTGTGACGCAGTTTCAGGAAGAGTCGGCCGCCGATGTGGTTACGCACCTGAACAAGCTGACCAAAGACAAAGAGGGCAAACCCGTGGAACTGAAAGGTTTGGTGCTGGACCTACGCAACGACCCGGGTGGCTTGCTTAATGGCGCGGTCGGCGTCGCGGCCGCGTTCCTGCCGAGCAACACGCTGGTTGTGTCCACCGACGGGCGTACCGACGATGCCAAGCGCCGTTATATGTCAAACGGTGAGGACTACCTGCGCCCGCGCCAAAGCGACTTCATGAAACAGCTGCCCGCCCAGGCCAAGACCGTGCCCATGGTGGTACTGGTTAATGGTGGCTCGGCCTCAGCCTCGGAAATTGTCGCCGGCGCCCTGCAAGACCACAAACGGGCGGTCATTCTGGGCACCCAGACGTTTGGCAAAGGCTCGGTACAAACCATCCTGCCGCTCTCCACCAACACCGCGATCAAGCTGACCACCGCGCGCTATTTCACGCCCTCGGGCCGCTCGATTCAGGCTAAAGGCATTACGCCCGATGTCGCCGTCGAAGAAACGCCCAATGGCGCCCGTTATGAGCGCTTGCGTGAAGCCGACCTGGAGCGGCATCTGGAAGGCGAAGGCAAGGCCGACAGCAACAAAGACGCCGAGAGTAAAAATGGCAAGGCCAGCAAGAATGGCAAAGCCAAGCTCGATGACGAGGCCGATACTGGCCCGTTTGAGTACGCCGGCAAAAATGATTACCAGCTCTCGCAGGCCATGAATCTGCTCAAAGCCCTGCAGGTCATGAAGCGATAACAGACCATGAGCAGCAAGATGTCTCCGGAAAAAGCGCGCGAACTGCGCGATGAAGTGCGCAAGGGTCACCCCCGTTGCCATCCGGAGACATTGGAAAAATTGGCGCCACAGCCGGGGACGCAAAAACAGCGCGAAATTCGCTTTGTCGACAACGACGCCCCCGGAAAGGGACAAGGACAGGGAGCGGCCGAACAAGCCGCCCGTGCGCGGGTGCTGCTGACCGGTCTGGAAGAACTGACCGTCGCCCCCGGCAAGCATGGCGCGCACACCCTCACGGTGTGCTACGACGTGCGTAACTACACCCTGCAAGGCTTGGAGCATGCGCTGATCCGCCAGGGCTTCGCGCTCGAAAGCGGCTGGTACTGGCGCCTGACCCGTGCGGTACTGTATTTTTCCGAAGAAACGCAGCTGCGCAATATGCGCAGTCCAGAGCGCCTGCTGAAAAAGTCACACGAAGTCTTTTCGCGCGCGTGGGATAAGCACCCGCACGGCGACCACGACGAAACGCCCCCCGAACTTCGCCAAGAAAAATGACGTCATGAACGATGGACAACTGCTGCGTTACAGCAGGCACATCCTGCTGACGCAGTTGGGCATCGAAGGGCAGGAACGCATTACCGCCGCGCGCGTGCTGGTCGTTGGCGCCGGCGGCCTGGGCTCACCGGCGCTGCTCTACCTGGCCTCGGCAGGCGTGGGCACGCTCGTGATTGCCGATGGCGACAGGGTTGAACTCAGCAACCTGCAGCGTCAAGTCATCCATCGCGAAACCAGTCTTGGCGAACACAAAGCGCTCTCCGCGCAAACGGCTATTGCCGCCATCAATCCGGAATGTCAGGTGATCGCCCTGAGCGAACGTCTGGCCGATGCACGGCTGTACGACGAAGTCGCCTTGGCTGACGTGGTGCTCGATTGCTCGGATAACTTCCCCACACGCCACGCCATCAATAGTGCTTGTGTGGCGACACGCACACCCTTGGTGTCTGGCGCGGCCGTGCGTTTTGATGGCCAGATTGCGGTCTTTGATGCGCGCACCGATGATGCGCCCTGCTACCACTGTTTGTTTCCGGAAGCCGAGGACGCTGACGAAGTACGCTGTGCCGTCACCGGCGTGTTTGCCCCGCTCACTGGCATCATCGGCAGCATGCAAGCCGCCGAAGCCCTCAAGCTGCTCGCGAACATTGGCACCTCACTGGCTGGCAGGCTATTGCTGCTGGACGCCCTCAGCATGCAGTGGCGGCAAGTGCGCGTGCCTCGCGACCCCGCCTGTCTTGTCTGCGGTTCCGGCCATTCCCTTCAGCGCTAATTCATGACTCAATCATGACCCAATCATGACTCAAGAAACAGCCCTTCCCCTTGATTCACTCGGCACACTGGTGCCGGCTGAAACCCAACGCCAGGCCGCCGACATGGCGCAAGACGCCTTTGCACGCATTTTCCGCTTAACGCTGGATGCGCCGGTGCACGAACTGGATGACGCGGTCGGCGAACTCGCGCGTCGATCGAGCAACTGGGCGCAAGCCGGCGGTCAGCCTGATGCACAAGCCGCGCGACTGGCTCTGCTGGTCAGCGGCATGGATCAATGGGGCCTGGCTTACACACAAGCCTTCGGCCTCACCGCGATCCACGGCTTATCGGCGCTGCTGGGGCTGCTGCGCAATGGGCTGGACGCACAGGCCGATGCCCGCTTTCAGCAACAGTTTGCGGCCATTGAACGTAGCGAAGGCAATGCCATCGACTTCAAGATGGCATTGCGGCGCAATGTGCATCTGGCGCTCTGGCATGCGCTGATCGCCAGTGAAGCGCGTGATGAAGCGGAGCGACTCAGCACCACCTTGGGCAGCCTAATGCTGGCGCTCGACAGCAAAATGCCGCAACTCGGTTGGCGCCTGATTGCCGATACGCTCGCCCACATTCAAATCCGCTGCCTCAGCACCACGCTGAGCGAGTCAGCACAAGACCACACCCAAATGCTTTTCGCATCCTTGCGTCAGGCGCTGCCCGCCGAGCGTGGCCCGGCGGTATTCGCGCTGGCCAGCCAGGCGGCGGTCAGCTGGCAACAAGCCAGTAAAACTCAACCGGTAATGCACTGATGGCTATCCAATGGTTCCCCGGCCACATGAACTCGGCCAAACGCAAGGCCGCCGAGACCATGGCCAAAATCGATGTGGTCATCGAAGTCGTCGATGGCCGCTTGCCCGAAGCCAGCAGTAATCCGATGATCAAGGAATTGCGCCAGCATCGCAATCGCCCCTGCCTGAAGATTCTGAACAAGGCGGACATTTGCGACCCGGCCGCGACACAGGCGTGGATCGAGTATTACAACGCCCAACCGGGTGTCCGGGCGATTGCCATTTCAAGCAAGAAAGCCAGCGATGTCGCGCGCATCACGGGGGAGTGCAAAAAGCTGGCGCCACATCGAAACGACACGCTCAAGCCCCTGCGCATGATGATCATGGGCATTCCCAACGTCGGCAAATCAACGCTCATGAACGCCCTGCTCGGGCGCAAAGTCGCAGCGGTTGGCGATGAGCCGGCAGTCACCAAAAGCCAGCAAAGCAAAGACATTGACCGCACCATGAGCATCACCGATACGCCGGGCCTGATGTGGCCGAAGATCGCCTACGATGCCGACGGCTACATGCTGGCGGCCAGCCATGCCATCGGCGTCAATGCCGTGCTCGAAGAAGATACCGCGAGCTTTCTCGCTGACATCATTTTGCAACGTTACCCCGGCCTGATTGATCAGCGCTATGGTTTCTCGACCGAAGGAATGGATGGCGTCGGCGTCATCGAAGCGGTGGCAGAAAAGCGCAACTGCAAACGCAAGGTGCGCGGCGGCGCGCTGGTCGTGGATATGGAAAAAGCGGCGATCATTTTCCTTACCGACTATCGTGGCGGTGTGCTCGGTCGCATCAGTCTGGAAACGCCAGAGACACGTGCCCAGATGATCAAAACTCACCAGCAGCGGCCAGATAGCGCCGAGGCGGATTCCGTAGACGACGCGGACACCGGCGCTGAATAAGCGAACAATAAGTGCAACGAATGCGCTCAGCGCGCAGGTAACTCCCAGCGCTGGCTGAAGCGGCTCATGGCGAAACAGCCCAGCCAGTAAATGGCGCCAATAAAAAGATAGCCTTCGAGATAGAACGAGCGCCACTGCGCGTCACCGGATAAGGCCAGCGACAGGGCACCCGTGAGTTCATACAGACTCACCACGGTGACCAGCGAGGTGTCTTTGAAAATACTCACTGCGCTATTCATGATCGATGGCATCACCGCCCGCAGCGCCTGCGGCAAGATGATCCAGCGCATGGCTTGAAGCGGCGTAAAGCCCAAGGCTGCCGCGGCGTAACGCTGCTCGGCCGACACCGCCTGCAAGCCGCCGCGCACCGTCTCCGACAAATAGGCCGCGGCAAACAATACCAGCGCCGCCAGCACCCGCACTAAAACATCGACTTCAAATCCCGGTGGTAGCAGGATGGGTAACAAGAACGACGCGAGAAACAACACCGAAATCAGCGGCACACCGCGCACCAGTTCCACGTAAAGCCTCGCCAGCAAGCGCAACAGCGGCAAGCCTTCCTGCTGGCGGGCCAGCGCGACGCCTACCGCTACGGGCAGGGCCAAAATGATGGCGCTAAGGGTGAGTAACAGCGTCAGCGGCAACCCGCCCCACAAATCCGTCGCCACCACGCTGAGCCCGGCGATACCACCGCGCATGAGCAGCAGAAAGCTCAGCGCCACGGCCACCGCGACAAGGATCAGCGCTTTTGAGCGCAAGAACCGCAGGCCCGCAGCAATCAGAAAAAGAAGCGCCAGCGCTGACGCCAGCAGGGGCCGCCACTGCTCGCCAAACGGGTAGCGACCGAAAATAATGAAGCGATACTTCTCCGCGACCAGACCCCAGCACGCGCCGCTTTGGTTTGCCTCACGCATCGCCTCGCACGCCGCCGCATCGGGCGCGTAGCGTGCACTGAGCAGCATCCAGTCAATCAGCCCGGGCAGCCAATACGCCGCAGCAATGATGAAAGCAACGGTGATGACGCTGCTGAAGCGATCAGCAAACAGGTTGGTGCGCAGCCAATCAGACGATCGAATTGCCGGCCTCATGTTTTGCTCATGTTTTCCGCGCCCAGCGTCCAGTGCGCCGCTCAAACCAG
>CAZFSH010000138.1:0-7579 GCA_964521935.1 uncultured Propionivibrio sp. | reverse complement strand
GGCGTGTTCAATCTGGTCAGCGGCGTCGCACTGCTCATCGCCAGTGCGCTGGCCGGTGGCTTGTGGGATTACTTCGGTGCGCGCAGCACGTTTTACACGGGTGCCGCAATAGCTCTGCTCGCGTTGCTGGCGCTGGGACCGCTGCGGTGGTTACGCGAACCCGCGCCGGGTAAAACCCCGGCTCAGTCTGCAAACCAACAGTAAAACAGTCGCCGTCGCAACTTACCAGCGGTTCTGCACTTCTTCGGCGAAGCCGGGAAAGTCAGTCAGTGTGAGACGGCGCCCATCATCAAGGATAGCGGTGCCGCTGAAGTAACCGAACACCTGATGTTGTTCGGAGCGGATCAGCAACAAATTGCTCAGGCTGTTGCGATCCACCGCCGGACGAAAATCCAGCTCAAGCCGGCCATCGTTGCTGCGCACACGCCAGGGCGCCAGCCAGTTGTCGCGATCGAAATGAAAGCTGACCTGGTCGAGCTTGTGGCCGACGCCGTCGTAAAACAGGATGTTCTCCGAGGCCGGGGTGCGGTCAGAAAATCCATAGCCGAGATTGAAGCCGAAGGGCAGGCCATCAAGGTAGCCGGAGGCTGAACTCCAGTACCAGGTGTTGCGGTAGGTCCAGACACCCCGCCCCCAGTCGAGCACAGCCAGTTCGCGCTGCGGATCGAGCGTGTACTCACGCCCACCAAAGCGAAAGCGGCCACTGGCAGGCAGGCAGTTGATCTTGCTGTTGTGATAAAACGCGCGGCGATTTTCTGCCCAGGACGTCGCGATAGTAAGCGAGTCACCCAGTGGCGCCGCGAGGGTGATTTCACCTTCGATACCCTCGCCCAAGGCACGGCTGGAAAATGTCAGCGTGCGGAGCTTATTGCGTGTGACGTAATGCAGTGCCAGCTGCCGGCTGCGGAAATGAATCTCCCCCTCTGCCACGGTCTCGGGAAAGGCATGGCGCGCCAGCGGCAGTGGTAAGAGGTCGTCAATCTGCCAGCATTGCTCGGTTTTCAGGTCAATAAAACAGATGGCGTACAAGCCGGCATAGCCAAGATTGCTCGCGGTCAGCCCCAGCGCCCAGCCCTCGGGGGAGACAATGGCGTAGTAGTCCCACTCCTTGATGCGCCAGCTGCTCGCCGGCACCGCCGCGCGACGATAGCGCCAGTACGGCTGGCGCGCCCAGCCTTCTGTGGTCAGGTATCCATCGGGGCCATGCAGTTCGCAGGGTGCGCTGAGTTCACGTTGTACGGTCATGCGGACTCCACCTCAATCAAACAATCGTAAAACGTCGCGCCCTCGCCGTAGTCGGTCAGTGCCTGACTGGTCAGGGCATTGCCATTGCTGCCGCCGGGCGTGTGCTTGTGCCAGAAGACGCTGAAGGCGACGGCCACACCAGCGCGGGTGCGCTCGGTAATCACCAGCTTGGCGAGGGTGCTGCCGCGCGCATTGAACAGGCGCGCCGTGCCACCGTGACTGAGTTTTCGCGCTTCGGCATCGTGCGGGTGTAGCAGCACGGTGGGCTCGTGGCTGTCACCGGCGAGCGCGCGCAGACTGTCGATATTGGCAAAGCTGGAATTGAGCAAATGCCGCGGTGGCGGGCTGATTAATTGCAGCGGGTAAGTTTTCGCCAGCGCGCTGGTGTGGCTCTCCCGGTTCGGCGTTACCCGTGGCGGGGTTGGCGAAGCAAAGTGGAAACGGCCATCGGGCGTGGCAAAGCCGCCCTGGGCGAAGGGTGCGCCGTGGCCAGTATTCAGCCGCGCATGGCCGTGCGTGAACAGATGCTCGGTAGTTGCGCCCGCCAGTGCCGGATGCGGCCAGTCAAAGGCGTCGGCGGCGATTTCCGCGTCGCTCGCCTGCAAGGCGGGATCATGCAAAGCCGGGCAGACGTCACCAATCTGTTCACGCAGCCGGGCCGCCAAGGCGCGAAAGATGGCACTGTTGGGCCGCGCTTGCGCGAGCGGTGCGATGGCCGGGCGGTTGAGCAACACGTGGAGGTGGCCGTAAGCCGAATGAATGTCGAAGTGTTCCAGCTGCGTGGTCGCGGGTAGAACGATGTCGGCGTAATCGGCAGTGTCCGTCTGGAAGTGCTCGATCACGACCGTGAACAAATCCTCGCGAGCAAAACCGCGGCGCACGCTATGGCTTTCCGGCGCGATGGCAACCGGATTGCTGTTGTACACCACCAAGGTTTCGATGGCCGGCTCGGCGCTATTCAGGGCCTCGCCGATCGTCGTCATGTTGATCGCGCGCGGCGTGCGTCCGGCGAGCAGATCGGGGCGTTCGAGACGCGCATTTTTCGGCACCCAGCCGGAGGTCGACAGTAATGCGCCGCCGCTGCGCTCCCGCCAGTGGCCGGCGAGTGCTGGCAGGGCCATGATGGCGCGCACCGCATCGCCACCGCCGGCATTACGCTGCACACCGTAGTTCAACCGTATGGCTGCCGGGCGCGTGTTTGCGTAGGCCGTGGCCAGCGCTTCAATTTGTGCGACCGGCACCTCGCAGTAGTCCGCCACCCGTTGCGGTGACCACTCGCTGGCCACGCGCAGAAAGTCATCGGCACCGGTCGTGTAGTCGCGCAGATAGTCCTGATCGAGCCATCCGTCGCGCTGCAGCACATGGGCGATGGCGTAGGCCAGTGCCGCATCCGTGCCGGGGCGCAAGGCGATGTGGTGATGACTTTTGGCGGCGGATTCAGAGCGGTACGGGTCAATCGCCCAGAGCACGGCTCCGGCGCGTTTGGCCTCCTGAATCTTGGCCCACAGATGCACATGGCTGGTGACCGGATTGGTCGCCCAGAGAATGATCAGCTTGCTGTCGACGATGGCTTCCGGGTCCATGCCCACGCCGCTGCCCATGGTCATTTTCAGGGCGCTTGAGCCAGCTTCAGCGCAGATGGTGCCGAGCAGCTGACTGCTGCCCAGCGCATGCCACAAGCGCCCGGCCATGCCCTCGCCCTGCACCTTGCCCATGGTGCCGGCGTAGCTGTAATTGAGGATGCCTTCGGGGTTGCGCCGCCAGCTTTGCGCCAGGCGCTCAGCAATCGTATCGAGCGCCTCGTCCCAGGAGATGGGCGCAAACTGGCCTTCGCCTTTTTTGCCTACGCGCTTGAGCGGTGTTTTCAAGCGGTCCGGGTGATAGGTGCGCTCGGTGTAGCGGCTGACTTTGGTGCACAAGCTGCCGTCGGTCAGGCTGTGCGTCGGATCGCCCTTGACGGCAATGGCTGTGCCGTCACGCACGCTAATGCGCATGGCGCAGGTATCCGGGCAATCGTGCGGGCAGGCGGCCTGAACCTCGCCATCGTGGTCGGGGCGTTGCGTCCAGGCCTGCAATGCCCTCAATACCCTCGATTCCATCGTTGCCGTTGTTGCCGTTATTGCCGTCGAGGTCATGACGTCCTCCGGGATGTGGTCGGTGTGGTGGCGTCCTGCGCCAGCAGGTATTCCGCAAGGCCATCGAGCGCCGGCAGGCCAACGATGGGCTCGTCCATTTCCGGCACCGTCAACAGCGTATCAAAGCGAGTGTGCAAGGTTTTTCTGCGTGCGTAATAGGCACTCAGACTTTCGTGCCACGCCAGCAACTCCGGGTCACCCAGGCGCGCCACGGCATGCGCTTGTTCCTGCTGGCTCCTGGCATTAGCTTGCGTCCAGTGTGGCCAGGCGCGATTAACGATGACGTTACGCAGGTGATAGCCCGCCATGGTCAGATCATCATGGAATGCTTCGCCTTCCTGAATTTTGGCGGCGTCAAAACTGCTGATGAGCACGAAAGCCGTGGTGGGCGCCAGCAGGAGTTCATGGGCCCGCAGATTGGTCTCGCGGATGTCCGGCGCGATGGCATCAATCGCGGAGAAAAAATCGTTGAACGTCGCCACGAAGTCCGAGCCGGTCAGGAAAGTGAGCGTACTCAGGATCATCTTCATGCCGCCTTTCCAGGCATTGGCCGCGAACCCAAAACCCGTGGTGCGCCCCATGAACATACTGACGATCGTCGAGTCAAAAACGGCGTTCAACTTCTCGGGCGCATGCAGAAAATCGACCGCGTGCGCGGCCGGAGGGGTGTCCAGAATCACCAGATCGTAGTCGCCGCTGGTAGCGGCATCGTAGAGCTTGGATAGCGAGGTGAATTCCTGCGAGCCCGAAAGCGTGGTGGACATCTGCTGGTAGAGCTTGTTGGCGAACAGGCGCTCAACGGTATCGCGGCTTTTGGCATGGCGCTCGATGTAGTCCGCAAAAATACGGGCCGGGTCGATCATGCCGGCATACAACTCGCCGGCGTATTTCTGCTTGGGCACCCGCACATCGTCGCTGCTATTGGCAATACCCAGGCTGGTGGCGAGGCGCCGCGCCGGGTCGATGGTCAGCACCAGTACGCGCTTTCCCAGTTTGGCGGCGGCCACGCCCAACGCAGCCGAGGTGGTGGTCTTGCCCACGCCGCCGCTGCCAGTACAGACGATGACGCGGTGGTTTTCGATCAGCGCTCTCATGGTGCCTCGCCTTCTTCGGCATCGAGCGCATCGGCCAGTTTTTCCAGCAGGAAGTTCGCGTCCACACTCGGCACAAAAGGCAGGTGACACACCGCACCGGCTTTGTCAGCGCCCAAGGCATTCAGCGCCATCAAGCTCTCGGCCTGACGTGCCTCGATACGCCCAAGGTGGGCGAGGAAATCGCTGGCCGGATTCCCTAACTGGTCACCGGCCACCGCGGCAGGAAGATCGCCCGCCAGTTCAATCAAACGGTTGCAATAAATGCGCGGGGCAATGCCGGTTTCAGCGCGAATCTCGCCGGCCATTTCGCAGGCTTCGGACACGGGCATTTCTTCGGCCAGCGTTACCAGACGATATTCGCAAATGGCGGGGTCGGAGAGCAGCGCGATCATCGCCGTGGTGTGCTTGTGCATCGGGCCGGTTGCGGCCGTCTCAGCAAGCCCGCGCGGGGCGCGCAACAGGGCCATGAATTGCCCGGTCGAATAGGCATCGACCACCACGACATCGACATCGCGTTTGTACCAGCTGTGACGCATGGGCGCGGTGAGTTTGCCGAGCATGGCCAGCTCCGACAAGCTCGGTGCCGCGGCGACCAGCGCTTTCATGACGGTGTTGTTGAGAATCCTGTCGGCGATCGCTTTCACCACCAGATAGTGGCTGATGTATTCACGCAGCGCCGATTCCACATCCCAACGCACCACGCCGACCTTGGGTTTCCAGCGCACGGCTTCGTCATGAACGTCGAGCCCCAGCAAGGGGCCGTAAAAACTGCGGCTGCCTAATTCGGCGAGCAGCACGCTCTGGCCGGCGCGCGCAAACTGCAAGGCGGTCGCGGCCGCCACCGCCGACTTGCCCACACCGCCCTTGCCGGTGACAAAGACGATGCGATGCACCGACCGACCGGCGTGTTGCGGTCGTTGGCTCGTTTCGGTTTCCTTGCGCCGTCCCATCCTAACCTGGATTCCCTTTGGTCACAGTGACTGACTTTTCTAGCGCCGCCGCTGTAACTTCTGTGCGCGATCCACGTACCACATGGCGACTTTATCGGCGAGCGCATTGAGCGTGCCCTTGAGGCCAGGCTCCTGCTTCTGCTCATGCAGATCCACCTCACCACCACCCGCGGCATACATCTGCGCAAACATGTCGAGCACCTTCTGCCGTACCATGCCGCGCAGTGGAATATGACTCATCATGCCGTAGGTCGCAGCGCTGCCGGTTTTCGCCAACGCGGGGTTGGCCTTGACGGTGGCAACCGCTTGCTTCAGGTCACGCAAGTACTCGTCCATCACCTCCAGATGGCCGGCCGTGATCATGGCGTGCAGACCATCGGGGTTTTGCACGCGATTGATCTTCCAGCCCTTGGCATCCATCTGGTCGCCCACGGCGAAGATGTTGACGTCCGGGTCGCACGAGCCATAGGCCAGCAAGGGTGCACTCGGGTTGCCCATGACATAGAGCTCGGGCATTTTTTCCACGCCCTTTTTCAGCTTGTCGAACGCCTGCGTGGTGCGCTTGGCCAGATCGCGATAGCCGGAGGTACCAAAGTGCTGCATCGCCGCCCAGGCCGCCGCATACGCACCACCGGGACGCGTGCCGAGCAAAGCAGGCGAGGCGAACACGCCACCGGGCCAGTCTTGCAGCACAAACATCTGATGCTTGAGGATGTCGAGGTTGCGATAGGTAATGGTGGACGCGCCTTTGGCCGCGAAACCGTATTTGTGGATGTCGGCAGAAATCGAGGTCACGCCCGGCACGCGGTAATCCCAGAGGGGCAGCTCACGGCCGTTCATTGCCATGAAGGGCAGGATGAAACCGCCGACGCAGGCATCCACATGCAAGGGGATATTCTTCTTCAGTGCGATGGCACTGAACTCCTCGATCGGGTCGATATTGCCATGCGGATATTCCGGTGCCGAGCCGAGAATCATCACCGTGTTGCGATTGATCAGCCGCGGCAGTTTTTTCACATCCGCACGCAGGTTTTTATCCAGCGGCAGCAGGCGCACTTTCACGCCGAAGTATTCCGAGGCCTTGAACCAGGCCGGGTGCGCCGTTACCGGCAAGACCATCTCCGGCTTGCTCACGCCGCGCGTGGCCTTGGCCATGTCACGATAGGTTTTCACTGCCAGCAGACAGCTCTCCGTACCACCGGAAGTGACCACACCACACACCTCGGGCGTGCCGTGAAAGAGCTCGGCCACCGCCGCGATGATTTCGTTTTCAAAACGCTTCAGGCTCTTGAAGGCGGTCGGATTGAGGCCGTTCGCGGAGGAAAACTCCCGATAGGCGTCGCCCAGAAAATCGGCCAGTTCTTCGTCGAGGTAATAGACCAGACTCCACAGCCGGCCCTGCTTGTAATTCGGATCATCGGCGCCGTAGGTTTTGAGCTCACTCAGCACTTCTTTGCGTGGGCGCCCCTGCTTGGGCAGTGCCGTTTTTGGCATGGCTTTGGTCGTGGTTTTCATCACAAACTCCGGGTTGTTTTTTGGCGGCGATACCACCACACGAGCAGTCCGCTGAGGACAGCGCCGAGAATATAGAGTTGGAACTGGTGCAGCATGGCCTGAATTTCTTCCCAGCGACCACCGACATAGCGCACGCCGTACACCAGCAGCGGCAGCTCGATCATGGCAGCCAGCCCGTCATAAATAAACAAGTGACGATAGCTGAGCTTGAGCGAGCCGGCGGCAAAAAATAGCGTCGTGCGTATGCCGGGTAAAAAGCGCACGACAAAAATATAGCCAGGGCCATAACGCCGAATCGTATCTTGCAAGACAAGCAAACGCTCCTCGGGTAGCCAGCGGGCGAAAAAGCGGTGGCGCAAGATGCGCGTGCCAAAGCGTCGGCCCCAGTGAAAAATCAGCCCGTCGCCGGCGAGCAAACCAAACCACGCCACGATGATCAGCGGCACCGGCTCCATGACGCCGCGCAAGGTCAGCGCGGCGGCGACGATCAGCACGATATCTTCATTGATCGGCGCGTTGATGCCACAGGCAAAGAGCAAACCGAACAGCAATGCGTAAGCCGGAAACCCTTGCAGGGATTCAAGAAACGTCAGCGCCGATTCCATCATGGTCAGCGCGTTCCCAAGCTGGCAAAAGCAAT
>CAZFSH010000137.1:0-7590 GCA_964521935.1 uncultured Propionivibrio sp. | reverse complement strand
TGCCGTACGCTCCAACTCCAGCGAGGCGGCGAGCAGAGCCAAACGGGCGACCACACCATAGGCATAAAAACGGTTGGGCGGTGCATCGGGCGCGAGATGCGAGTCAGGCAGGCAACAACCCGTCTCGAAGGCCAGCGGTTTGAAAGTCATGCCGGGAGCATTAAGGTTTTCATCAATACCGCGAGCGGTGTTGACGCGGTAGAAGCCGCCCACGACAAAACGATCAATCATGTACACCACCGGTTCGGCCGTCCCCTCGTCTACGCGCTCCATGGTCGGCACGCCTTCCTGAATGATCACTTCGGTGACTTGCAGCCCTTCTTTGACTACCGACATCTTGTTGCGCTGCTTGCGATTGAGGCCCTTCACCTCGCTGGCGTCTTTCACGGTCATGATGCCCATGCCATAGGTGCCCGCATCCGCCTTGACAATGACAAAGGGCTCTTGATCGATGTCATATTCGGCATATTTGGCGCGAATCTGCGTGAGCAGAAAATCAACATTTGACGCCAGGCACTCCTCACCCGTGCGCTCGTGAAAGTTGATCTGCCCACAGACGCCAAACGCCGGGTCGATCAGCCACGGATCAATGCCAATTTCCTCGGCAAAGCGCGTGGCCACGTCGCGGTAGGCGCTGAAATGGGTCGACTTGCGGCGCATATGCCAACCCGCCCACAGTGGTGGAATCAGGTGCTGCTCGTGCAGGTTCTGGAGAATTTCCGGCTCGCCAGCCGACAGATCGTTATTGAGCAAAATGGCGCAGGGGTCAAAACCGTCGAGGCCTAGGCGCCGACCGTCGGTGCCGATACGTTTTAATGGCTCCAGCGTCAGCTTCTGACCGTCGGGCAGTTCCAGCACCGTCGGCGCGGTGATCTCGGGCAAGAGACTGCCGATACGCACGTTCAAGCCGGTGGCATGCAGGATGGTCGCGAGCCGGGCGACATTCATCAGGTAAAACTGGTTACGCGTGTGATTTTCGGGAATCAGCAAAAGATTGCGCGCATCCGGGCAGAGCTTTTCAATCGCCGACATCGCCGCTTGCACGCACAGAGGCAGAAACGCCGGATTCAGATTATTGAAGCCGCCGGGAAAGAGATTGGTATCCACCGGCGCCAGCTTGAAGCCGGCATTACGCAGATCGACCGAAGCGTAAAACGGTGGTGTGTGCTCCTGCCACTGCGTGCGCAGCCAGCGTTCAACCTGCGTGTCTTTCTCCAGCAGGGTGCGTTCCAGCGTTAGCAAGGGGCCTGTGAGAGCGGTGGCGAGATGGGGAACCATGATTTTCCTTCAATAAAATACAGCGACGCGTCGGGAGATAGAAGGCGCCAATTTGCAGGATAAGTTGCAGAGTCAGTTATGTAGCCAATTGCGCGGCAATCAACTGAATTTCGATTTTGTAATCCGGCGAGGCCAGCCGCGCTTCCACGGTCGCACGCGCCGGTCCGTTCGCTGTCGGATCAGCGCCCAACCAGGCATCCCAGACCTCGTTCATGGCCGCAAAATCGCCCATGCTGGCGAGGTAAATGGTCACCGTCAGGATGTGCCGGCGATCAGAGCCGGACTCGGCAAGAATGCTGTCAATCTGCGCCAGCACGCTGCGCGTTTGCTCGCGAATAGGCAGGCTGCCATCCTCGGGAATCTGTCCGGCAAGATACACCACGCCATTGTGGATGGTGGCATCGGACAAACGACGACCGGGGCGAATGTGTTGAATAGTCATGGGCAGAAAAGTAAAGACACGTTGAGGATTGATATTACTGCCGGCAGGCAAATCACTACCGCAGCGTGCGGCAATAGGCTAAAAAATCTTCTGGCAACAGGCAGTGTTCCAGACTACGCTGAGTGAACAAATACCGCCCATCGCAGACGAAACCCAACTCGGCCCAGTCCACGTCATTAAGCATTGCGGTCAATGTTGAAAAGTCAGTCGCTGTGAGACGGCGATGCGGGAATAGCGCGAGCACCGAGCCATCGTAATGCGGGCATGAGTGAGTGAAAAAGGGACGGGCAGCACGGGTCTTGTGATTGACGTAAATCCGTGGCGCGTCGGAAAGGTGATGACGCCGCCCCCACTGCCACCAGTTTGCTTCATGGAATTTAGCTACCCGGCGCGCCAGCAAGCGCGGCTTGAACTGCTCCAGATGCGCCGCCGCCGGGCCGGATAATTCGCGTGACTCAGTGAAATAGATCATCCGCCGTGTGGCGCCGGTCTGAGCGGTTTTCGAGCAGACAAAATCCATGTTACCCAGCGCTTCGTCAGCAAAAATCTCATCGGCGCCCGACACCGCACCCACCTTCACCATGAACAACTCCGACAAGGGCACCGAGTAAATGCCGCGCGTGAACATCAGGTGCCCGCCCGACAGCGCCATGCGCCGACCATCGTCCAGCCGATGGGAGAAATTGCCTTTTTCGAAGCGCCAGATGGCACAGTTGGGTGTGGCCCCGGCAAAGATTTTGGCGTCGCCCAAATCTTCGAAATGGGTAATCGTTCCCTGCTCGAACAGCCAGGTATTCAAGCGGGCTGCGCCAGTAGCCTTGAGAAAATCGCGTGGGGTGATGAAAATCAATTCTCCGCCCACTTTGAGCTGGCGTACGCATTTTTCGATGAAGTGGAAATACAGATTGGCATGCCCGTCGAGCAGCGTCGAATGCAGACGTTGGGCTGTCGCCGGATCAATATCACGCGCTTTGACGTAGGGCGGGTTACCAATGATGGTGTCAAAAAGCTCGCTTTCCGGGTAGGCAAAAAAATCCAGGTTCTGCGCACCTTTCGGGCAATGCCGTGGATCAATTTCCAGCGCCACACAGTCGGGCAGCATGGACGAAAACGCGCCATTGCCACAAGCCGGATCAAGCACGCGCCCATTATTTTTGCGCAGCGTCAGCATGCGTGCCACGATATCTTCTGGCGTAAAAACCTGCCCTAACCGGGCCACATCCAATTCGTTAATGTCAGTCATAAACAGTCTGGCGCGCCATGAAAAAAAGACATAGGGCGCTCACGCTTTGGCAGTGCAACAGCTATTCAGCCGAGTAGGTAATCACGGGCGCTGCCGAACCAGCATGACCCGCACGAGCATCCTCGGTCACCGGATGCCCCAGGCTGATGCGACCACGGCCGACAAGAGGCAGGGCTTCGCGGCGCAGCACTGTTTGCGCTTCGCCCTCACGGCCAAGCCAAGTGCCGTTGGTACTTTGATCAATCAGCATGAAATGATCGCCGCTGCGCTCGATGCGTGCATGCTGGCGCGAGGCCATCGCATCAGCCACCACCAGATCACAGCTTTTGTCGCGGCCTATCATCAGCGGCGCCGCCAAGGCCTCCAGCTCGACTCTAGCCTGATCACAAGCGAGCAACAGACGCCGGCCGCTGGGCGCGTTAGGACTATGGCCAGCCACCAAGGTCAGCTCGCCATTTTCCGCATCGCTACGCCAGAACACCTCACACAAAGCCACGGGTTCACTCTTGCCTTTGATCGGCAGGGCGGGCAAGGCGCGCACCGACAAGCGCTGCAGCGCCGGCAGCGCGGCGATAGTGCTGGCGCTGCTGATGATCTGTTCCGGGCGGGCCAGATCAGCCAGGCGTGAGGCAAGATTTACCGCATCGCCAAAAATATCACCGGCCTCTTCGATCACGGGGCCGGTGTGAAAGCCAATACGTAAACGCAAGGACTGACCGGCGACCGGCGGCAAGTCATTCACGCGCTGCTGCATTTCGCAGGCAGCCGCCATGGTCGCTGCCGCGTCAGCAAAATCGGCAAGAATGCCGTCACCAATATTTTTAATCACCCGGCCGCCGAAGTGCCCGACAGCCAGTTGCACGCGCTTCAGGCAGCGTTCAACCGCATGCTTGGCTTCGGAATCGCCCAGCTTTTCATACAAAGCCGTGCTGCCGACCACGTCGGCAAAGAGGATGCAGCGTTCAGTCACAATAATTGGTTACAGCGCCCACCTTACCAGCTATGCACCACCCACTGCGGTACGCGTAGGCCGGTGGGGTCAGCCGCATCCTGACGAACCCAGCTGCCGTCACCGCGATTATCGATCATGATGTAGGGCACGCCGTGCGGGGGCGTCACTTTGACCATGTAGAGCTTGCCGTTAACCCGGTATTCCTCGACCTTATCGTCACCTTTTTTGGTAATCGTAATCTGCGGCTCGACCGGATCATCGGGCATGCCGGCGGGGGCACGGGGCGGTTCCGGAATCGGCTCCAGATCAGCCGGGCGATTCTGTGCGCCAACGTTTAGGCTAAGGGAAAGACTGAACACCGCCAACAGTGACAACACGTATTTGTTATGCATGATCGTTACCTCAAAAGGTCTCGGTACAGAGAAACCGGGAGAGTGAGTTTACAGGTTCAGCAGCAGCTCGTGCTCTTCAGGCAGACGACCAAAGCCGCGGGTCTGATAGTGATCAAAAATAGCATCGACGATTTGCTGCGGGTCGTCAATGATCTGGATCAAACTCATATCCTCCGGGCTGATCATTCCTTCGCTGACGAGACGGTCTTTGAACCACTCGACCATCCCCGCCCAAAAACTGTTACCGACCAAAATAAGCGGAATCGCTGGGCTCTTTCGTGTCTGAATCAGCGTCAACGCCTCCAGCAGTTCATCCAGCGTGCCAAAACCACCGGGCATCACCACATAGGCGGCGGCCATGCGCACGAACATGTATTTGCGCGCAAAGAAGTGGCGAAAGGTCTGCGAGATGTCCTGATACGGATTGGCCTTCTGCTCATGCGGCAACTGAATATTCAGGCCGACGGACAAACTTTTGCCAGCGAAGGCGCCCTTGTTCGCCGCCTCCATGACGCCGGGGCCACCGCCGGAGATCACCGAGAAGCCGGAGTCGGAAAGCAGGCGGGCAATTTTTTCAGTCAATTCGTAATATGGCGAACCCGGCGGCGTGCGTGCGCTACCGAAGATCGACACCGCCGGCCGAATGCGCGCCAGGCGGTCAGTCGCCTCAACGAACTCTGCCATAATTCCAAAGACCCGCCACGCCTCGCGTGCGGTGTTCGTGCCATTGCTGTTGCTGGATTCCCGTCCGCCATGATCACCCGACGGAATCTTGTCGCTCACACTCATTTTCTTCCCTTTTTTACTGCCGCCGCCCATGCCCACCCTACTTCTCGTCGACGGCTCATCGTATCTGTATCGCGCCTTTCACGCCCTGCCCGACCTGCGCACCTCCACGGGTCAGCCCACGGGCGCCGTGCGTGGCGTGTTATCGATGCTGCGCACCCTCTTGGCCGACTATAAGGCAGATTATCGGGCGGTGGTGTTCGATGCAAAAGGCAAAACCTTCCGCGATGACTGGTATCCGGACTACAAAGCGCATCGCCCGCCCATGCCCGACGACCTGGTCGCGCAAATCGCGCCGCTGCACGAATGCATCCGCGCCGAAGGCTGGCCGCTATTGTGCATTGACGGCGTCGAGGCCGATGATGTGATCGGCACCTTGGCACGGCAAGCCGCCGCGGCAGGCATTGACTGCATTATTTCGACAGGCGACAAAGACCTGGCGCAGCTGGTCGGCCCGCACGTTACGCTGGTCAACACCATGAATAACGAGGTGCTCGACCCTGCCGGCGTGGTGAACAAATTTGGCGTGCCGCCCGAGTTGATCGTCGATTACCTGACCCTGATCGGCGACACGGTTGATAACGTCCCCGGCGTGCCCAAGGTTGGCCCCAAAACAGCGGTGAAATGGCTGAGCCAGTACGGCACGCTGGATGCCATCATCGAGCAGGCCGCCGCCATTACCGGAGCCGTTGGCGAGAATCTGCGCAAGCATCTCGATTTTCTGCCGCTCGGACGCAAACTGGTGACCGTAGTATGTGATCTGCCCTTGCCACAAAGCGTCGAGCAACTCGTCGCCAGCGAGCGCGATGCCGGCAAGCTGACTGAGCTGTATCAGACGATGGAATTCAAGGGCTGGTCACGCGAATTAGGCGGCGGAGCCGCTAAAAGCGCCGTCCCACAGCAACTGACTTTTGCCGAGGAATCCTCCGCCACGCCGGATCTTTTCGCCAGCGCCGAACTGGATCGTGCCGCCTATGAAACCATTCTGACCGAAACACAGCTGCTGGCGTGGCGTGAGCGCTTAATGAACGCAACACTGGTTTCGCTCGATACCGAAACCACGGGCCTCGACCCGCTAGTAGCGCACATCGTCGGCATGTCGTTTGCACTGCGAGAACATAGCGGTGATGGCGATACGGTCAAGGCCGCCTACCTGCCCCTCGCTCACGCGTATGCCGGTGCACCCGCGCAGATCCCCCTCGGCCACGCCCTCGACATTTTGCGTCTCTGGCTCGAATCGCCGACGCATGCCAAGCTCGGCCAGCACCTCAAATACGACCGGCACATTTTTGCCAATCATGGCATTCAACTACGCGGCATCTGCGAAGACACCCTGCTGCAATCCTACGTGCTCGAGTCGGACAAGCCGCACGATCTGGGCAGCCTCGCCGCCCGTCACTGCGGACTAAAAACCCTGAGTTATGACGACATCACCGGCAAGGGCGTCAACCGCATTCCCTTCACACAAGTCGACGTCGCCCGCGCCGCGGAGTACGGTGCCGAAGATGCCGACTGCACGCTGCGCGTGCATGAAACCCTGACACCGCGACTGAGCAAAGAACCCGCGCTGAATACGCTGTATCGCGAACTTGAACTGCCGGTCGCCGAAGTGCTTTTCCGCATGGAGCGTAACGGCATCCTGATTGATGCCGCGCTGCTCAATCAGCAAAGCCACGAGCTCGGGCAAAGCCTGATGCAGCTGGAAACCGAGGTCTATGCCATCGCCGGCCAGCCCTTCAATCTCAACTCCCCCAAGCAGCTTGGCGAAATCATGTTCGGCCAGCTGGGGCTGCCGGTAGTAAAAAAAACGCCCTCGGGCACGCCGAGCACCGATGAAGAAGTCCTCGCCAAACTGGCCGAGGATTACCCGCTGCCCAAGAAACTGCTCGACTACCGCAGCCTCGCCAAACTCAAAAGCACCTACACCGACAAGCTGCCCAAGATGATCAACCCGGCTACCGGGCGCGTGCATACCAGCTATGGTCAGGCGGTGGCGATCACCGGACGCTTGTCGTCGAACGAACCGAATCTGCAAAACATTCCCGTACGTACGGCTGAAGGCCGGCGCATACGCACCGCCTTCATCGCGCCACCGGGGCGACGGCTGGTTTCCGCCGACTACTCGCAAGTCGAGTTGCGCATCATGGCGCACCTGTCAAACGATGCGCGCCTGCTAGAGGCCTTTGCCGCCGGGGAAGACGTGCACCGTGCCACGGCCGGCGAGGTGTTTGGCGTAGCGCCTGCCGAGGTCAGCAACGACCAGCGCCGCGCCGCCAAGGCCATCAACTTCGGCCTGATTTACGGTATGAGCGCCTTTGGTCTGGCCAAACAGATCGGCGTGGACCGCACGGCGGCACAAACCTACATGGATCGCTACTTCGCCCGCTACCCCGGCGTCGCCCGCTACATGGAAGAAACTCGCGACAAAGCCCGCGCGCAGGGTTACGTGGAAACCGTGTTCGGGCGCCGTCTATGGTTGCCGGACATACGCGCCAGC
>CAZFSH010000136.1:0-7620 GCA_964521935.1 uncultured Propionivibrio sp. | reverse complement strand
GCCCGGCTCCTGTTCACCAAAGTCGTTGGAAGGAAAGCCCAGCACCACCAGGCCACGCGCCTGATAGCGCTGGTAGAGCTTTTCCAGCCCGTCGTATTGTTTGGTGAAGCCGCAATAGCTGGCGGTATTGACGATCAGCAGAACTTTTCCGGCATATTGACAGAGCGACTGCGGCTCATTGTCTTGCAGTTTCGGGAAGGTGTGATTGAGCAGTGCCGGGCAGGCGCTTTGCGCTGGTGCGGCGACTGGGGATGGTGCTGAGGCAGCGTAGCCGGTGCTTGCCGTGCCAAGCAGAACGGCTATGGCTACGGCGCACAGACGGTTAAGGTATTGGCCAAATCTTTTTACCGGCATGGTGAACATTTATGTGTCTCCTTGTGCGTCCTTGAGCATGCGTTTTTGCAGATTTTCTGGCATCTCCAGGGTTTCTGAGTTCCAGCCTTCGAGCGCGAGCACCTCGGTCAGGCAGTTTTCCATGTCGGCATGCATACGCTCGACACTGAGGGCGATCCGCTCATGCACAAGTCGGTCGGTCTCGGTGGCATTCAGGCAATTGGCCTGGTACTCGTAGAGCTTGCGCAGCGAGTTCAATTCAGCGCAAATCTGGGCTGGACAGGCGCACGAGTAAAACAAGGATTGTTCGATGATTTTCGATAATTGTTTGTCGGTGTAACGTTGTTCAAGCATGCCAACCTCGTAAAAATTGTTCAACACCCTAGCGTTGATAATGCCGCGATGTTACCGACTCACGGCGGGGCTCGCAGTTTTTTTACACATGGTCGTGGGCAGGGGGAGGGTGCTGGGATGGCACGATTGCGCCGTCTCACAGCGGCTGAGTTTTCGCTCCCTTTTTTCGGGGTGCGCGGCATAATCAAACGCATTCACCTTGAGGAGATTTGTCATGCGTGTTCGCTCACCCAGTGCTGCTAAAGCGGAAATAGATCCCCTGTGGTTGCCCTTGCAGCGTCTTTACCATTGGGAAAAGACCACGCCAGCGAAGGTTTACTTTACCCAGCCGTTTGATGGGGGGCAGGTGCGTGACTACACCTGGCAGCAGGTGGCGGCCGAGGTTCGGCGCATGGCTGCCTACCTGCAAGCGCAAAACTGGCCTGCCGGCTCGCGCATTGCCATTTTGGGCAAGAATTCTGCCGGCTGGATCATGGCCGATCTGGCGATCTGGATGGCCGGCCATGTCAGCGTACCGCTCTATCCTTTGCTCACCGCCGACAACATTCGCCAGATTGTGCGTCATAGCGAATCGGTCGCCTGTTTTATCGGCAAGCTTGATGACGCCGCCTTGATCGCTGGCATCCCCGACGAGTTGCTGACCATCGCGCTACCCTTGGCGGACAAACGTGTGCTAGAGCGTTCTGCAGCAACCTGGGGCGATATTCTCGTGCGCACCGAGCCCGTGACAGGGTCTCCTACCCGTGATGGCGATGAACTTGCCACCATCGTCTACACCTCGGGAACGACCGGCACGCCGAAGGGGGTGATGCACAGTTTTGATACGCTTACTGCCGGCTTGCTGACCATCGTGGATGTCGTCGGGTTTCGCAATGATGACCGGCTGTTTTCCTATTTACCGCTGGCCCACATCATGGAGCGTTCGGTGCTGGAAATGGCCTCGCTGTATTGTGGGGCGCAAGTGTTTTTTGCCGAATCGCTGAACACCTTTGCCGATGATCTGCGGCGTACTCGTCCCACCCTGTTTGTCTCGGTACCGCGCTTGTGGTTGAAGTTTCAACAAGGAGTTCTGGCGAAAATTCCTGCCCAGAAGTTAAGTCGTCTGTTGCGCATTCCGCTCATCGGCTACCTGGTTCGGCGCAAGATTCTCGCCGGCCTCGGGCTCGACAAGGTGCGTCAGTGCGCCAGCGGCAGCGCGCCTCTGGCCAGCGACCTGATGCAGTGGTACACCGAGCTGGGTTTGCCGATCTGCGAGGGCTACGGGATGACCGAAGTGGGCTGCACCTCACACGGCAATCGTATGGGCGATATCCGTATTGGTACGGTCGGCCCTCCCGCCAATAATGTGAAGCACCGCATTGATCCGGCCACTGGCGAAGTGCAGGTGCTCACGCCTGGCGCGACTCTGGGCTATTACAAGGCACCAGATCTAACCGCAGAGTTATTCAGTGAAGATGGCTGGATCAAGACCGGTGACAAGGGCGTGATTGACGCCCATGACCACCTGACCATCGTCGGACGCATCAAAGACAACTTCAAGACCAGCAAAGGCAAATATGTCGCGCCGGCACCGATCGAGCATAAGCTGGCGCAACACCCGGCGGTCGATGCGTGTCTGGTGGCGGGCTCGGCGATGTCGCAACCGGTAGGCGTTGTGGTGTTGAATGAAATGGCCATCAAGACCTTGCCTAGCGCGCAGGCGGAATTGGAGCGCTCGTTCGCTACGCATCTCGATTCGGTGAACGCCACGCTCGACCCGCACGAACAATTGGCTTGCCTGGTATTGACCAAAACCGCATGGACGCCGGATAACGGTTTGTTAACGCCGACCCTGAAAATCAAACGGCCGCAAATCGAACAACGATTCGGCGGCCGCCTGGAAGACTGGGCGCAAAGTCGCGCCCCGGTGATTTGGGGGGATTAGCCCAGATTAGTTGTTTGCTTTGGCCGGTGCTTTGTTATCAACGACCTTGGCGTCAATACTCTTGGCCTGTTCTGCGCTGATGATCTCAAAAAGGCGGATGACTTTGAGCACACCACCGGTGGTGCGTGCGATCTCCACCGCCGCATCCGCTTCCGCTTGGGTGACGAGCCCGAGCAGATAGACCACGCCGGCTTCGCTGATCACTTTGACGTGATTGGCCGCAAACTTGTTAGCGTCGACAAAGCGCGCCTTGACCTTGGAGGTGATGTAGGCGTCGTTACTGCGGCCGCTGAGGCTTGAGGCACCGGCAATGGCCAGCTCGTTACTGATGGCCTTCACATTCGGTACGGTAGACGCGGCCGCTTCTGCCGCCGCTTTGGCGGCGGCACTCGGTACTTCGCCGGTGAGCAGGACCGTGCGGTTATAACTGGCCACATTTACATGCGCTGCATCGCCCACTTTTTCATTGATGCGGCTACTGGCGCGCAGCTCAATGCCCTCATCCGTGACTTGGGTCTCGGCGGCCCGGCGGTCGGTCAGCATCAAGATTCCCGTACCCGCGCCGACAACGGCGACGCCAACGCAGCCGGACAGCATGGGTAGGGCCATGCTCATGACCAAGAACAAGGAGACGCAGGATTTTTTAGCTAACGTAAAGCTCATGGGGTTTCTCCAAACAGCAGGGTGTCGATACCATCGCACAGGCAATGGATGGTCAGTAAATGGACTTCTTGAATGCGTGCCGTGCGCGCGGACGGCACGCACAGATGCACATCCTGCGCAGTGAGCAATGGCGCAATCTTGCCACCCTCTTTGCCAGTCAAGGCGATCACGCGTATTGCTTTGGCGTGCGCCACATGGATGGCTTCGATCACGTTGGCCGAGTTGCCAGAGGTCGAAATGGCCAACAGCACATCGCCTTTACGTCCCAGCGCCTGCACCTGTTTGGAAAAAACTTCTTCGTATCGGTAATCGTTGGCAATGGAGGTGAGTGTCGAGGTATCGGTAGAGAGCGCCAGCGCGGCCAGAGGTGCGCGTTCGCGCTCGAAGCGGTTGATCAGTTCGGCGGCAAAGTGCTGCGAGTCGCCCGCTGAGCCGCCATTGCCGCAGGCCATGATCTTGCCGTCAGCGCGCAGGCAATCCGTCATCACCTGTATGGCCGCCTCAATCGGAGCGGCCATTGTGGTCAGTGCCTTTTGCTTGGTGGCGATGCTGTCAGTAAATTGTTGTTCGATGCGCGTGGCTAAGCTCATCATGATGCTCCTCGATAAGATTCGCCCGATTATCAGGCCAAGCTTGCGGCTTAGTCTGCGGAAAAAGCATCCTGTAACCATTCCAACTGCGCGCCTTCAATCAGCACACAGTCGAAACGACAGGCACACTCGCCATGCCGCTGCAGCCAGTGGCGGGCCGCGAGGATCAGGCGCCGCTGCTTACTGGCGGTGATGCTGGCGGCGGCGCCACCATGACTGGTGCTTTGGCGCTGGCGCACTTCCACAAAGACAGTGGTGTCGCCATGTCTGCAGATCAGGTCGATCTCGCCACCTTTGACGCGAAAGTTGCGTTCGATGACATTCAACCCTTGTTTTTCGAGGTAGTGCGCGGCGCGGGTTTCGCCTTCGGCGCCAATTTCGCTGCTGGTTTTTGTCGGTGTTTTTCGCATCGCCCGTAGAATCCCGCGCATGAGTCTTCCTCACTCCCAAAGCTTTCCGCCGGCATTGTATGTAGTCGCCACCCCGATAGGTAATCTGGGTGACATCAGCCTACGGGCGCTGGATGTACTGCGTCAGGCCGATGTGGTCGCTTGCGAAGATACCCGTCACGCCCGCCATCTGCTCGATCATCACGGCATTCGCACCAGCTTGCTGGCTGTGCATCAGCATAACGAGAATGAGGCCGCGCAGGGCTTGATCGAGCGTATTGGCCAAGGGCAGCGGGTGGCCTTGATTTCCGATGCGGGTACGCCGGGTGTTTCTGATCCGGGCGCACGCGCCGTTGCCGCCGTGCGTGCTGCGGGCCAGACGGTGGTGCCGATTCCCGGTGCCTCGGCGGCAATTACCGCGCTCTCGGCGGCGGGCCTGAGTGAGCAGCATTTTCTCTTTGTTGGTTTCCTGCCCGCGAAAGCCAGCGCTCGCAAGACGGCGCTTGAGAAGTTGGTCGCGGTCGATGCAGCACTGGTGTTTTACGAAGCGCCCCATCGTATTGATGAAACCGTGGCAGATATGCTGGCGGTGCTCGGTGGCGAGCGCGAGCTGATCGTAGCGCGTGAACTGACCAAGCTATTCGAACAAATTGTGCGTATGCCGCTGGCGGAGGCCGCCCAATGGTTTGCCGCGGACAGCAATCGCCGGCGTGGCGAGTTTGTCATGATTGTCACGGCCCCGACGCCTGTGGATGCCGTCACCTTGGACAAGGACGCTGAGCGCGTATTGACCATCTTGCTCAGTGAATTGCCGGTCAAACAAGCTGCCAAACTTGCTGCACAGCTGACCGGGCAGAGCAAGAACGATCTCTATCAGCGCGCCCTCGAACTCAAAGAGCCCTGAGATAGGCTCTCACCTATAATCAAATTCATGGCTATCGATACTCTGACAATCACGCGTCCTGACGACTGGCATCTGCACCTGCGCGATGGCGCGGCGCTGCAGGCGGTGGTAGGCGACACCGCACGCCGTTTTGGCCGTGCCATCATCATGCCCAACCTGAAGCCACCGGTGACCACCGTGGGGCAGGCCGACGAATATCGCCAACGCATTCAGCGCGCCGTCCCACAGGGGCTGAGTTTTACCCCGCTGATGACGCTGTATCTCACGGACAAAACGCCGCCTGCTGAAATCGATGCTGCCAAGGCCAGCGGCTTTGTGCAGGCACTCAAACTTTACCCTGCCGGTGCCACGACCAATTCCGATGCCGGTGTGACCGATTTGCGCCAGTGCGCCGCGACCTTGGCGCGCATGGAAGCGCTGGGCTTGCCCTTGCTGGTGCATGGCGAAGTGACTGATGCGGCGGTGGATGTATTTGATCGTGAAGCCGTGTTCATTGATACGGTGTTGGCGCCGTTAATGCGTGAATTTCCCCGCTTACGTTTGGTGCTGGAACACATCACCACCGAGCAAGGTGTGGAGTTTGTAAAAAGCCAGGGCAGCAATGTCGCGGCCACCATCACCGCCCATCACTTGCTGCTTAATCGCAACGCTATTTTTGCGGGTGGCGTACGGCCGCACCATTACTGCTTGCCCATTCTCAAGCGCGAGTCGCATCGTAAGGCGCTGGTTGCGGCGGCGACGTCGGGTAGCGGCAAGTTTTTTCTTGGCACGGATTCGGCGCCGCACGCCAAAAGCACCAAGGAAGCGGCGTGTGGCTGTGCCGGTTGCTATACCGCGCACGCCGGTATCGAGTTGTATGCCGAAGCCTTTGATGCGGTAAATGCCTTGGACAAATTGCAGGGCTTTGCCAGTGAGCACGGCCCCGATTTTTATGGCTTGCCGCGCAATGCTCAATCCATCACCCTGCGCCGTGAAGCGTGGCCGGTGCCCGCAACCCTGAATTACCTGGGTGAGCAGGATGGCGATGCACTGGTACCGCTGCGTGCCGGTGAGACGATTGGCTGGAAACTGGTGGAGTAGTCGATGAAACAACGTGCACTTTGGGTTCTCGCTGCCGCGTTTCTGGTGGGCTGTGGCAACCAGCAGGCGGGCTACCAGATTGTTGATCGGCATCACTCGATCTCTGTTACCCGATCCCAGCAATATCCGGGCAGCAAGTGGGATACCTGGCTGGTGGTGTCGCGTTTTCCCGAGTGCCTGCGCCGCTACAAAATCAATCAAACGCTCGATAAGTTCAAGATGGACTTGTACCGTGTTGAGCCGGGCGTGTTTATTGCGAATCAGGGCAAGAACTGGTTCGTGATGGAAACCAAGGAATGCCGGCAGCAAAAGTACGCCGAGCCGCCGCCTGAGCCGGGCGATTTGATCGGCACGTTTCAGACGAAAGCCGATCAGCTGGTCTGGATCAGCAAGGAAGAAAAAGCGCCAGAAAAAGCGTCAGAGGGCGCCGCTGGTTTGGCGACTGGATCTGCAACTAATCCTGCGGAAAAGCAGTGATTGCTCGCCGTTTCTAAGGTAATTCCCACGCTAACGGCGCTCAATGAGCGAGCGCAAGCTTTAGGTCTGGTCAGCGGCAGTGGCGCGCCGCTGTGCTTTGTCGCCCCTGATGGCTCCCCCGATGGCTACGAATGGCGTGCCTTTCATCGTGGTGAGGTCGTGACGCGCCCTGATAACTGGCACGATGCCTACAACGCCTATGTCTGGTTTGACTTTCCGCTGAGCAAAGCGGCGCTCAATCGCCGTCATCTGCTTGAACTCGCTACAGAGCAAGGTGGTCCGCGAGGTCGGGTGCGTGACCGATTGACGCAGTTTGATGAATGCGGCATCGTCATCACGGGAATGCGCGCCGAACTTTGGCAGGCCTTGTGTGCCCATTGCTGGCGCGAGGTGTTTGTTGCGCATCGTCAGGAAATAGTCGAACAAGTCAGCTTTCATTGGTTCGGCCATGCCACCCGCGAGGCCTTGCATGCGCCCTATTTTGGTTTGTGTGGCAAGGCGCTGTGGCTGGATGGCGACTTTGTTGACGGCGCTGAGTTGGATGCTGCCTTGGCGCACCGTCTCACAGCCGCTGACTTTTCGGCGCCACTGCAACCCCTGCCGGTGCTCGGTATTCCGGGGGTGACCGCCGCTAACGCGGACCCCACGTATTACGACGATGAGCGGCAGTTCCGCCCGGCGCGTAGAATGGCGACGGGAAGTTCGCCAGGCAATCGCTGATTCGCGGTGCAAGTCGCGAGTTGGAGGAAAGTCCGGGCTCCATAGGGCAGGATGCCGGCTAACGGCCGGGCGTTGTAGGGGTTGTGACGCAAGTTGCGGCGCTGAAGGCGACGGAAAGTGCAACAGAGAAGAGACCGCCTAAGTCCGCAAGGACCGGCAAGGGTGAAACGGCGGGGTAAGAGCCCA
>CAZFSH010000135.1:0-7737 GCA_964521935.1 uncultured Propionivibrio sp. | reverse complement strand
GGAGCTGCGCCATGAACATCGCCAATAACATCACCGACCTGGTCGGCAACACCCCCTTAGTGAAGCTTGGCCGCTGCAACACCACTGGTGCGACCATCGCACTCAAGCTCGAATTCTTCAACCCTGCACACAGCGTCAAAGACCGCATCGCCACAGCCATGATCGACGCGGCGGAGAAAGCCGGCAAGATCAAAGCGGACACCATCATCCTCGAACCCACGTCCGGCAATACCGGCATTGGCCTGGCCATGGTGTGTGCCGCACGTGGTTACCAGTGTGCGTTTGTGATGCCCGAAACCATGAGCCGTGAACGCAAGCTATTGCTCAAGGCCTATGGCGCCGAACTGATCCTGACGCCGGGACCAGAGGGCATGCCTGGCGCCGTTCGTCGTGCCGAAGAAATGGCTGCTGCGGACAGTCGCTACCTGATTCCACAGCAATTTGAAAATCCGGCCAACCCGGCCATTCATCGGGTGACTACTGCCGAAGAAATCTGGCGTGACACCGACGGGCAAGTCGATATTTTCGTTTCTGGCATTGGTACCGGCGGCACCATCACCGGCGTCGGCGAGACGCTCAAGGCACGCAAGCCCGGAGTCAAAGTCATCGCGGTCGAACCCGACGCCAGCCCGGTGCTCTCGGGCGGACAACGCGGCCCGCACCCGATACAAGGCATTGGTGCCGGCTTCATTCCCGGTGTGCTGAATACCGCCATCTATGACGAAATCGTGCGCGTAAAAAATGACGATGCACTGGGTACTGCCCGCCAACTTGCCAGCGCTGAAGGCTTGCTGGTCGGCATCTCATCCGGCGCAGCGGTATGGGCCGCCTTGCAGGTCGCCGCTCGCCCCGAGAATGCCGGCAAACTGATTGTGGTGATCATTCCCTCCTTCGGCGAGCGCTATCTGTCGACGGTGCTTTACCAGCATCTTGACGTCTGACACAGATAGACGACGCAGACATGACGCAGACAATTCTTCCCGGCTTCGCTGCCACATTGGCTGATGGTGCCGGGAGTGTGTACCAGCTTGCGCCGTCCCACAGCGGCTGAGTTTCCATGACCACCGATCCGCAACGCCTAGTCCTCGGCCCGCGCAGCCGCCGCATGCTGAAGGTATTGTTATGGACCATTTTGGCGGGTGGGCTGATATCCAATGGGTATAACACCTATACCGACCCAAGCATTAAATGGGGTAGCGGCATCATTGGCCTAGTGAGTGCATTGGTCTGCGGCAGCGCACTGTGGATGCTGAAGCAAGGCCGCGAGCGCCTGGCGCTGATGGTGTTTTGCTGGGGGATGTTTGCCTTCTTCGTGACCAGCGGCATCATTGTCGCGGGCGTACGCACCCCGGCGTTGTCCGGCATGATGTTTATTGTGATCGTCACCAGCTGGATGCTCAGTGTGCGGCAAGGCGCGATCATGGCAACGCTGGGCATTGCCTTTGTCTTGATCCTGGCCTATCTGCAACACACTGGCCTACTTGACTTCCACTACTTGCGTCCGCCGCTCAATTCCGGCTTCGTCCTCGCGCTCATGATCGCGCTATCGGCCATTTTCGGTGTCGCGACCAGCACCGAAATTCGCGAAGAAAACGAGCGCAACGCCGCACTGAGTGAATCGCTCCAGCACGAGTTGCTGGAACATCAACGCTCGGAGCAACGCTTCGTTACCCTGTTCCGCAGCAACCCGCTACCGTCACAAATCGCCAACCGTAACGGCGAAATCATTGAGGTCAATGATGCCTGGTGCACCACCTTTGGCATCCCCCGCGAAGCCGCGCTGGGCAAGCGCCCGCGGGATCTCAACATGTGGGCCAATCTCGACCAGGTCAAAGATGTGCTGCAGCGTCTGAGCACAGACGGCAGCATCAGCAACGAAACCATCAGCTTGCATGTGGGCAGCGGCGAAGTACGCCAGTTTTTGCTCACCGTCTCGACCATCGAAATGGCCGGTGAAAAGGCTTACGCCGCCAACATGGTGGACCTCACCGACCGCATCGCCGCCGAGACCGCTCAGCGCGAAATGAATCTCCAGCTGGAAGCGCGGGTGACCGAGCGCACCGCCGCGCTGACGCAAGCCGTGGCGCGCCTGAGCCAAACCCAGGAAGAGCTGGTCAGTGCCGAAAAACTAGCCTCCCTGGGGGCCATGGTGGCAGGCATTTCTCACGAACTCAATACCCCGATTGGCAATGCGCTCACTGTCGCCGGATCGCTGCGCGCGCGCATTCACGACTTCCGCCAAAGTATCGCCGAGGGTGGCCTGAAGCGCTCGACGCTGGAAGGCTTCCTGAGCGCGAGTGATGAAATGGCTGACTTGCTGGAGCGCTCAACCAACCGTGCAGCGCATCTGATCAGCAGTTTCAAGCAGGTAGCGGTTGACCAAACTTCGGAGCAACGGCGGCAGTTTGTCCTGCATACCCTGGCCGAAGACATTGTTGCCACGCTGCGTCCCGGAATGAAACACCTGCCGTGGACGATCGACATCGCCATTCCGGAATCGATCCGTTGCGATAGTTACCCCGGTCCCTTAGGGCAAATCCTCACCAACCTTGTGCAAAACGCCGCCACCCACGCGTTTGACGGCCGCGAGCAAGGCGCCATACAGCTCTCTGCCAGCGTCAATGGGCGTATCGTTTCCCTACTCGTCGCGGATAACGGCAATGGTATGGATCGCGCCACCCTGTCGCGCATTTTTGACCCCTTCTTCACCACCAAACTGGGCAAGGGTGGTTCCGGTCTCGGTCTGTCGATCTGCCACCGCATCGCCACTACCGTGCTCGGTGGCACGCTGAGCGTCGAGTCCACACCGGGCAACGGCTCACGCTTCACCTTGCAGTTTCCGCTTACCGCTTCCGGAAAAGTCTAATGCGCCTGCGTTCGGTAACCATCGACCTTGATGGCACCTTGCTCGACACCATTCCCGATCTCGCTGCCGCCGCCAACGCCATGCTGCGCGAACTCGGTCACAGCGAACTTCCCGAAGCGACTATCGGCACCTATGTCGGGCGCGGTATTGCAAATCTGGTCAGCCGTTGCCTGCCCGAGCTGCGTGGCGACTCGCTCAGCTCAGCCCAAGCCGTGTTCCAGCGTCATTACGCGCACACCAACGGCCGGCACGCGCGCCTCTACCCGGGCGTACTGGAAGGACTGGCCGCTTTTCGCGCCGCGGGCCTGCGCATGGCCGTCGTCACCAATAAGGCCACCGCCTTTACGGAACCCCTGCTGCGCAGCACCGGCCTTGATCAGTGGTTCGAGTTCGCGGTGTCAGGCGATACGCTGGCGGAAAAAAAACCCCATCCTCTGCCCGTACTCCACGCCTGTGCCCGCTTGGGCAGCCAGCCGGCAGAAAATCTGCACATCGGCGACTCGAAGCACGACGCTCACGCGGCGCAGGCAGCTGGCTGTAAGGTTTTTCTCGTACCCTACGGCTACAACGAAGGTGAAGATGTGCGCCAGATTGCCTGCGATGCGCATGTGGCAACGTTTATCGATGCTGCGCGCCTGGTCAACACTCTGCACACTTAGCACCCCAGCCCCCTCAACCAACAAGGCCCCCAGCCAACATGAACCTGCGCAGCAAAATTCTCTTGGGCTACTTGCTGCTCGCGACCTTGCTGGTCGGCTTAGGCGGGCTCGGCTACTACTTTGCGCGCACCATTGCCGCAGATTTCAACGCGGCGATCAACCAGACCAACCCGGTCATGCTGCTGCATTACGATGAACGTCATTCAGCCAGCGAGATCCTCCGTCACGCCAGCCACCTGAGCAAAAGTCATTACCCGAAGGACGGCGCGGATCACCAAGAGCGCGACGCCGCCATCAGCGGCATCGCCGCCGCACGGGAGCGCCTGAACGCGACGCTGATCAAGCATCGCGAATATGCCGAGCGCTACTTTCCGGCAGAAATTGACGAGCTTAGCGAGACCCAGGAAATTATCGACAGCTTCAATGCCGCGGTGGACCGCTTCACGCTCAGCGCTTCGCCAGAGGACTACGACAAGGCCAATGCCGCTTTCGATGCGGTCGCAGACGCCATCGATACGGGGCTGAAAGACGAGCACAAGGAATTTGATCGTTACCAGCTCGCCGTGAGCACGCTGCTGACGGCGCAAAGCGCGGCGCTGATCACGGCCTCGACACTGGCCGTGCTGATCAGCATCGTTGGTGGCCTACTGATCTCACGCCAGCTCGCCCGCCCGGTTTCGCAACTGCGCCAAGTGGCCGAGCAGGTCACGGCAGGCAATCTGGAAGTCCGCGCGCCGATTTTCGGCGACAACGAGCTGGGCAAGCTGGGGCATGCGTTCAACACCATGCTGGCCATCATCGAATTACGCAATGCCGAACTCGGTCGCTTCAACGAAGAGCTGGAGGCCGAGGTCAAAGCACGTACCGATGAATCGATGACCGCCTTATCGCTGGTAGAAAGTGCACTGGAAGCCACTGATAACGGCATTCTCGTCGTCGATCTGCAAGGGCGCATCACCACGGTGAATAAGCGCTTCAGCACCATGTGGAACCTGCCACCAGAGATCATCACCAAGGGCAACGACCAGGCCGTGCTCGACTACACGCTCAATCAACTGGTCAGTCCGCAGCAGTTTCTGCGCAAGGTCGAATCGCTCTACGCCAAGCCACACGCCATCTCACGCGACACTCTGCAATTCAAGGATGGCCGCGTCTTCGCGCGCTTCTCACACCCGCAATACCTTAATGACAAGCCGGTAGGACGGGTATGGAGCTTTCTCGACATTACCGAACAAGTCGAATCAGAACGGCGCATCCTGCAACTGACTGAAGCCGTCACCATGGAGCTGGCCAGTTCTGAAAGCCAGCGCAGCCAATTGCAGGCCTTGCTTGCCGGCATTCCCGATATGGTCTGGATGAAGGATGTCGACGGCAAATTCGTTTCCTGCAACCCTGCCTTCGGACAACTACTCGGTGCCAACGAGGCCGATATTCTGGGCAAGAGCGACCGTGACTTCTTCCCCGAGGCGATAGCAGAGGAATTTCGCGCCCGCGATCTCGCCGCCATTGACAGCCCGACGCCGCTGGTCAACGAGGAGTGGGTGAACTTCGCCAACGACGGGCATCGCGCCCTGCTCGAAACCGTGAAAACGGCGGTGCGTACGCCCGAGGGCAAACTGATCGGTGTACTAGGCATCGCCCGCGATGTCACCCGTGTGCGCCAGTTGCTGCAAGAGCTTGAGCAGGCCCGCCACGCGGCACAGCATTCGAGCGAAGCCAAATCGATGTTCCTGGCCAACATGAGCCACGAAATTCGCACCCCCATGAACGCCATCATCGGCATGGCTGAACTGGCGATGGCCACCGAGCTCACTGAACGCCAGCGCAACTACGTATCAAAGATCAAGAGCGCCTCCGACGCGCTGCTGCACATCATCAATGACATCCTCGATTTTTCCAAAATCGAGGCGGGCAAGCTCACCATGGAGAGCATTCCCTTCGAGTTGGATACGGTGTTTGACCAGCTCTCCAGCGTCACCGCCTTGCGTGCTGAAAATCAAGGCATCGAATTAGCCTATGACATTCAGGGCGATGTACCGCCGACACTGATCGGTGATGCACTACGCATCGGCCAGATTCTGACCAACCTCACCACCAATGCGATCAAGTTCTCGGCTGGCGGCAATGTGGTGATCAGTGTTGAGGCAAAAGTCGACACCACCGGCGATGCCGGCACCGACAACGCATTTGCCGTGCTGCATTTCGCCGTCAGCGACGAAGGTATAGGCATGAACGCCGAGCAAGTCGAGCAACTGTTCAAGCCCTTCACCCAGGCCGACAGCTCGACCACGCGCAAATACGGTGGCACCGGTTTGGGTCTGGCGATCTGCCACCATCTGGTGCAGATGATGGACGGCGATATCTGGGTCGATAGCACGCCCGGCCATGGCAGCACCTTCCATTTCACGCTGCGCCTCGCCCTGCCGCAAGGCAGCCTCACCGCCGAACGTCGGCAAGGGATAGGTGCCTTTGCTCAGCAACTGAGTGCGCACGCCGATAAAGCCGTCATGGTGGTTGACGACAACCCCATCGCGCGGCGCATCCTGCAGCAATTGGTCGGCCAACTGGGTTTGCCCGTGCATACCGCCAGCGATGCGAAGTCAGCCCTGGCCCTGGCCGCAGCGGCCGATGCGCCGCAGTATCTGGCCTGCCTGGTCGACTGGTTGATGCCCGTGACGGATGGCTTGGCGACGATACAACAGCTGCGCGCCCAGTTTGCCCGGCGTGGTGTTAGCCCAGCGCCGGCCATGCTGCTGGTCACGGCCCATAGTCATCATGAAAATCTCGACGACGTGAGCGACCAGATTGACGGCCTGATTAGCAAGCCAGTCAGCATTCGGCATATTTACGTCGAACTGGCGCACTGTCTCGGCCTGGAAAAGAAGCAGCTGGCACTGCTCGGTCGGCGGCAGAGCGACAACGCGCTGTGGGCACGCTATCGCAAGCTCGACATCCTGCTGGTCGAAGACGTCGAAGTGAACCAGGAAGTCATGCTCGAACTGCTCACGGGCGTTGGTCTCAGTGCGCGAGTGGCGAACAATGGTCAGGAAGCCATTGAGGCCATCGCCCGGCAGCGCCCGGATCTCGTGCTCATGGACTGCCAGATGCCGGTCATGGATGGCTTCGAGGCCACGCGCCGCCTGCGCGCCGACCCCGCCTATGCGACCCTGCCTATCATCGCGCTGACCGCCAATGCCATGAGCGAGGATCAGGAGCGCTGCTTTGCCGCCGGCATGAACGGCCACGTCGCCAAACCCATCCGCATGAATGCCTTGTATGAGCGCATGGTGCAATGCCTGACTGATTCGCCGCCGCAGCTTGATACGCCAGCCATGGTTGCGACCGTCAGCAAAGCCGGCGAACTCGGTCTGAGCGGCATCCCCGCGCTCCCCGGCATTGACGTGGCGCTGGGTCTGGCGCAGGTCGGCGGTCGGCCACCGCTGATGCTGCGCGTGCTCAAACGCTTCCGCGATAATCAGGGGCAAAATTTTGCCCCCCAGTTTGCTGCTGCGCTGGAGAGCGAAGACTGGGTAACGGCCTCGCGTTTGGCGCACTCCCTGAAGGGCGTTGCGCGCACACTCGGTGCCAGCGATCTGGGCGACGCTACCTCCCTGCTGGAAACCGCGACCGAAGCACGCGATCTGCCCGCCATCCACGAACACTTCGCGCGCGTGAAAACGGGGCTGAACTTTGTTGTCGCCGGCCTCAAGGATATTGATGCGCTGGTGGAACCGGGAACCGCTGGCTAAGAAGCTAAAAAGCTCGCTTAGCCAACCCCGCGCGATTTTTAGGTCAGTAGGTTATAGTTGTGCCGTCCCACAGCGACTGACTTTTACGCAGCCATGCTCCCCGGCAATCTGATCATCATCGAGAAACAAGCCCATAGCGAGTTTTGGGCGGAGGCTTGGCCCTGGCGGGCCTGAATACTCCACGTCGACGCCGCGCGTCGCCACTTCTCACCGCTAGCGCCAGCACAACGACAAAGTGTTCCGCGCACAGCGAGCCCTGAATGATTGCCCTATCTGCCAGAACGGAGCCCCTCCATGAGCCATCCCATGAGTACCTCTACCGTGAATCGCCTTACCGAATCCGATTTCAATCGTCTTGCCAGCGAAGGCTACAACCGCATCCCCGTCACGCTGGAGACTTTCGCCGATCTCGACACACCCTTGTCGATTTACCTCAAGCTGGCCAACCAGCCCTACTCCTACC
>CAZFSH010000134.1:0-7743 GCA_964521935.1 uncultured Propionivibrio sp. | reverse complement strand
GGAAGATCGACGCCAAGACCAAGCGCTGGGAGTTCAGCTCGCCATGAGCGTGCAAGGTTTGCGATGAGAATTTCCCTCAGCGTCTTCACGGCCCTCGGCGCCATCCTGCTCTTTTTGCTGGCGCAGGCCTCGGCCAATACGGCGCTATTTGCCGAGTATTACCCGGTGCTGCTGGCGGTCAATGGCCTTGCGGCACTGGCCTTGCTTATCCTCGTCGGCCTGCAGGTCGGGCGCCTTATTCGTGATGTGCGCCGGCGCGTTTTCGGCTCGCGGCTGAAAGCGCGCTTGCTCGCCATGCTGGCGCTCATGGCCGTGCTACCCGGCGCCTTGGTCTATGCCATTTCCATGCAGTTTGCGGTGCGCAGTATCGATTCGTGGTTTGACGTGCGCGTCGATGCCGCGCTCGAAGGCGGCCTGAGCCTGGGCCGCAGCGTGCTCGAAAACACCGAAGAAAATCTGCTGGAAAAAGCCCGCGCCATGGCCTTCGATCTGGGCAATGGCCACCTTATCCAAGCCAGCGAGCTCAACCGCCTGCGCGAGCAGGCCAGCGCCGACAGCGCCGCCATCGTCAACCTCAATGGCCAGGTAGACACCTCCAGCACCACCACCATGGGCGACGTGCTGCCGATCATCCCCACGCTGGCCGAACTGCGTCAGGCCCGCCAGGGGCGCGGCTTCACCCTGGTCAGCGATGAGGTCACCGGGCCGGCTGCCGGGTCAGCAAGCACCGGGACAGCAACGGCCAACGGACTGCTGGTGCGCGCACTGGTGCCGCTCAACGGCGCCGATTTCGGCAGCGAGCCACGCATTCTGCAGCTGACTCGCGCGGTGCCGCCGAGCATTGCCGAAAGTGCCCATAACGTCGAGCAGGCGCACCGTGATTACCGGGAAATTCAGCTCGCCAGTCGCAGCCTCAAACGCATCTATACCCTGACGCTAACCCTGGCGCTGTTGCTGGCGTTCTTTGCCGCCTTTGCCCTGGCCTTCTTTTTGGCAGAACGTCTGGCGCAGCCCTTGCTCATCCTCGCCGAAGGCATGCAGGCGGTTGCTGCGGGCGATTTCACCCCGCGCGAAACCATTGCCACCAACGACGAGCTGGGCATCTTGACGCGCTCATTCAGCAAGATGACCCGTCAGCTTGCTGACGCCCAGCAACAAGCCGAAGACCGGCGCACCGCACTGGAGGCCGCGCAGACTTACCTCGAAAGCGTGCTCGCCAACCTCTCTGCCGGTGTGCTCGCGTTCGATACGCGTTTCCGTTTGCGTGCCGCCAACAAAGGCGCCATGACCATACTCGGCGACGACCTGCGCGGCTTTGAAGACATCATCCTCGCCGACTGGCCGCGCCATGACCAGCTGGCTGCCAGCATCGTCGAAAACTTTGCCGGTGGTCGCGGCGAGTGGCAAGCGCAGATCGAGATTGACGACGGCGCCGGCCGTGTCCAAGTGCTGCTGCTGCAAGGTACTGCGTTGCCGGACGGCGGTGGTGGCGGTTATGTCGTGGTGTTCGACGACATCAGCACCCTGATCACCGCCCAGCGCAGCGCTGCCTGGGGTGAAGTAGCGCGCCGGCTGGCGCATGAAATCAAAAACCCGCTGACACCGATTCAGCTTTCCGCCGAACGCTTGCAGCGCAAGCTTGCTGACCACCTCAACGACACCGACCGCGCCCTGCTCGACCGCGCCACGAGCACCATCGTCAACCAGGTCGAGGCGATGAAAACCATGGTCAACGAATTCCGCGACTATGCGCGCACGCCACCGCCTCAGCTGGGGGCGATCGACCTGCCTGTGCTGTTGGAAGAAGTGCTGGCCCTGTACGAAAACAGCGCCGTGTCACCGCGACTGACTTTTACCGGGCCCAGCCCCTTCCCCGCCGTACGCGCCGACGCCAACCAGCTGCGCCAGATACTGCACAACCTGCTGAAAAACTCGCTTGATGCACTGGAAGCGCAGACACGTGACGGCGATAACAGCGCTGCCCACGATGCCTCGCCCCCCGCGCTCAACCTGGAACTGGGCCTCGATGCCACCGGCACACGCGCGCAACTGCACATTCGCGACAACGGCCCCGGCTTCGCGCCCGCCATCCTGGCCCGCGCCTTCGAGCCTTACATCACCACCAAAAGCAAAGGCACGGGGCTTGGCTTGGCAATTGTGAAAAAAATTATTGATGATCACGGTGGCGAAATCCGCCTGAGCAACAACGAGGGAGCGGTCATCAGTCTGTGGCTGCCGCTGGCTGAATCCACCTCGGTAACACCCTAAGCAATATCGGAGAAGTGTCATGGCAAAAATACTGATCGTCGACGACGAAACCGGCATCCGCGAGCTGATCTCGGAAATTCTCAGCGATGAAGGGCACGACGTCACCCTGGCCGAAAACGCCACTGCCGCCCGGCAAGCGCGCAACAACGCACGCCCGGACCTGGTGCTGCTCGACATCTGGATGCCCGACACCGATGGCATCACCCTGCTCAAGGAATGGGGCGCCGGCGGACTGCTAACCATGCCAGTGGTGATGATGTCGGGCCACGCCACGATCGATACCGCCGTGGAAGCCACGCGTCTTGGCGCACTCGATTGTCTGGAAAAACCCATCGGCATGCAAAAGCTGCTGGCGGCGGTAAAAAAAGCGCTCGAGCATGGCGCTCGCCCCAGCCGCAACGGCGTCTCACTGAGCGATCTGTCGCAGTCCGCCACCTTGCGCGACATCAAGCGCCGGCTGGAACACCTGCTGTCGCGCAGCCCGGTCCTGCTCTTGCGCTCCAAGCCGGGTGGCATCGCCGAACTGGTCGCCTACACCGCGCAAGTACCGGGTCGGCCCTGGCTCGACCTAATGCAGGAAACGCAACCCATTTCGGTGGACGCCTTGCAGCGCCACTTCGGCGGCGTGCTCTGGTGCGAAGAACTGGCTCACCTGAATCGCCTGCAACAGAAAAACCTTGTGTTTGCGTTGGAGCGCCTGGAAAAACACAACCTGCATTTGCTCGCCGCCACGACGCATTCACCCAACGAGCTGGCCGCGCAGGGCTGGGACGAGGCAGTACTTGCCCGCCTGTTCGCGACGACCTTTGGCGTGCCCAGTCTGACCGAACTGCAGGAGGAGATTCCCGACATCGCCAGCCATGTGCTCGACCATCTGGCCAACAGCGGCGCATGCGAGTTGCGACACTTCACCTCCGCGGCACTCAATACCCTGCGCATGCACCCTTGGCCCGGCGGCTATGCCGAGCTCAAGGGCGCGGTCAAATCGCTGGCGCTGGGCAGCATCGACGTCGAGATTGACGAGAACGCCGTGCGGCAACTGCTCGCACCCGCCGCCGATGATCACAAAAGCATTGCCGGCCTGCCGCCCGGCACCATCGACCTGCCGCTGCGCGAAGCGCGCGAAATTTTCGAGCGCTTGTACTTTGAGTACCACCTCGCCAAAGACGGCAGCAACATGACCCGCCTGGCAGAAAAAACCGGCCTGGAGCGCACGCATCTGTACCGCAAGCTCAAGGATCTGGGGCTGCGCTGACGTCGCCCAGGCGCCATGCCGTCTGACGCGTATTACTTGCGGCCACGGCCTGAATTCCCTGCGCTCAGCGCGACGGACTTTTCGCCAATGCCATAATCCTGTTTTGCCTCACCGAAAGCTTTGCCATGACTCGTCCCAAAAACGACACCTTCCTGCGCGCCCTGCTCCGTCAGCCCGTTGATTACACGCCCGTCTGGCTGATGCGTCAGGCAGGTCGCTATCTGCCCGAGTATTGTGAGACGCGCAAGCGCGCCGGCAGCTTTCTCGACCTGTGCAAAAACCCGCGTCTGGCCTGTGAGGTCACCCTGCAACCGCTGGCGCGCTACAACCTCGATGCAGCGATTTTGTTTTCCGACATCCTGACCGTCCCCGACGCCATGGGTCTCGGGCTGTATTTCGCCGAAGGCGAAGGCCCCAAGTTCGAGCGGCCGCTGCGTGAAGAGTGGGCGATCCGCGACCTCTCGGTGCCCGATCCCAATGTGCATCTGCGTTACGTCATGGACGCGGTGACGGAAATCCGCCGGGCATTGGACAACTCGGTACCCTTGATCGGTTTTTCCGGCAGCCCGTGGACGCTGGCCTGTTACATGGTCGAAGGTGGTAGCTCCGACGACTACCGCACGGTCAAGACCATGCTCTACGACCGCCCGGATCTGATGCACCATATTCTGGATATCACCACCAAGTCAGTCATCAGCTACCTGAATGCCCAGATCGAATCGGGCGCGCAGGCGGTCATGGTGTTCGACAGTTGGGGTGGCGCGCTCTCACACGCCGCTTACCGCGAGTTTTCGCTGGCCTACATGCAGCGCATCATCGCCGGGCTCAAACGCGAACACCATGGCGAGCGGGTGCCCTGTATTGTGTTCACCAAAGGCGGCGGCCAGTGGCTGGAAGCCATTGCCGACACCGGTTGCGATGCCGTCGGGCTGGACTGGACCACCGACTTGGGCCAAGCGCGCCAGCGCGTCGGCCATAAAGTAGCCCTGCAAGGCAACTTCGACCCGATGGCGCTGTTCGCCAATCCAGAGAGCGTGGCCAAAGAAGCCATCCGCGTACTGGACAACTTCGGCCCCTCCAACGACACCGGCGGCCACGTGTTCAACCTTGGCCATGGCATCAACCAATTCACCCCGCCAGAGCATGTGCGGGTTCTTGTGGACACGGTGCACGCACACAGCAAACGTCCTTGAGCACACGCTCAAGCTCGTCGTAAAGCAGACAAAACAGGGGCCGGTGCAGCATGACCGGCCCCTTTACCATGAAATTTGCTGACCTGTGGATGATTTGACTTATGCACAGTTCTGGAACAGCGCTTCCGGCAAAGTCAATAGGTCTGCAGAATTTTCTTCACAATTTTAGTGCGTTGTTTATAAAGACATTTTTTCTGTTCAATTGTTGCACAACAGTAACAAAGCCCTTGTCTGGCAAGCCTTTGCGCCGTTTCCCAGAGCTTTATCAACAAACTTATCCACAGATTTTGTGGGTAAGGTTTTTTTTCAAACAAATCATACAATTAGCTCACTTTTGCAAGGTAATGTCGAGAAGTCACAATCAAGCACCTGAGGGCAAATGAAATCGCAACCGCCACTCCCTACTATTAGCGATACGAAATGCACCAAATTTGTGCGCGTAGCTCTCGATGTCCCCCTGCCGCGACTCTTTGACTATCGTTTGCCGGCAGATGTTGCGGCACAACAAGTCGCCATTGGACAACTGATCCGCGTACCCTTCGGTCCGCGTTCACGCGTTGGTCTGGTTGTCGCGTTGCTCAGCGAAACTGATCAGCACGCCGACAAACTCAAAGACGCCGAAGAAATTCTGTTCGACGCCCCCTGCCTGCCGGCGGACTGGCTGGCCTTGTGCGAATTCACCGCCCGCTACTATCAGGCGCCGCTGGGTGAAGTAAGCGCCTTCGCGCTGCCACCGCTGTTGCGCAAGGGCAAGCTGCCACGGCGGCCCAAGCAAAAAAAAACGACACCGGCAAACGATGCCGCAAAAGTCAGTCCCTATGACACGGCACCGGACACAGCGCCGGACAAGGCCAGCACGCGCTTGCCCACCTTGCTGCGGCACCAGCAGGCCGCCGTCAGCGCAATCTGCACCGCCAGCGCCGCGGCCAGCCTCGCCGCCAATGACTCCACCCACACCGCGACCACCTTCACCACCTTCCTGCTCCACGGCGTCACCGGCAGTGGCAAAACCGAGGTGTATCTGCGCGCCATCGCCAGTGTCCTTGAGCGCGGCGGGCAGGTGCTCATGCTGGTACCGGAAATTGCCCTGACCCCGCAACTGGAAGAACGCGTCGCCAAGCGCTTCGCCGGTGCGCACATCGTCAGCGCCCACTCGGGCCTCACCGATGCCGCCCGTGCGCGCGCCTTTCTCGATGCCCACGAAGGCCTTGCCGATATTGTGCTGGGCACGCGCCTGTCGGTATTCATGCCGCTGCCGCGCCTGCAACTCATCGTGGTCGACGAAGAACACGACGCCTCGTTCAAGCAGCAGGATGGCATCCGCTATTCCGCGCGCGACCTGGCCATCTGGCGTGCGCATCAGCGCCGGATTCCCATCGTGCTTGGCTCGGCGACGCCCTCGCTGGAAACCTTCCACCACGCCCAGCAAGGCCGCTACCAATTACTGGAATTACCCGAGCGCGCAGTCGCCGAGGCCATGCCAGCGGTGCGCACCATCGACACGCGCCGGGAAAAATTGCAGGACGGGCTCTCCGCTGCCGCGCTGGCCGCCATCGAACGGCGCCTGGCCCTGGGTGAGCAAAGCCTGATTTTCCTGAACCGCCGGGGCTATGCGCCGGTCATATCCTGCACCGCCTGCGGCTGGATTTCGCGCTGCCATCGCTGCGCCGCCAACATGGTCGTGCATCTGAATGACAAACGCCTGCGCTGCCACCACTGCGGCCTCGAAGCAAGCATTCCGCGCCACTGCCCCGACTGCGGCAACGTCGATCTGCAGCCTTTTGGACGTGGCACACAGCGCCTCGAAGCGACGCTGAGCGAGCGCTTTCCCACGGCACGCATCCTGCGCGTAGACCGCGACTCAGCGGATACGCCGGCGAAATGGAACGCCCTGCTTGCGGCCATCCACGCCGGCGAAGTAGACATCCTGATCGGCACGCAAATGCTCGCCAAAGGTCACGACTTCCCGCGGCTGACCCTGGTCGCCGCCATCGGTGCCGACGCGGCGCTGTTCGCGGCCGACTTCCGCGCGCCCGAGCGCCTGTTCGCCCAGCTGATGCAAGTAGGCGGACGTTCAGGGCGCGCCGACCTGCCCGGCGAAGTACTGATTCAGACCGAATACCCGGATCATCCACTCTACCGCGCTCTGGTCGCTCATGACTACCATCGCTTCGCGCAAACACTCTTGGGCGAACGTGAGATGGCCAGCTTCCCGCCGTTCAGCCATCAGGCCTTGCTGCGCGCCGAGGCGCGCGACATGCCAACGTCCGTCGCTTTTTTGCAAGCGGCCAGCGCATTGGCAACACCGCTCTTGAGCGAACACCTGATGGTCTACGACCCGGTACCCATGCGCATGGCGCGGCTGAAGTCGCTCGAACGCGCGCAATTGCTGGTTGAATCGGCCAGCCGGCCCGCGCTGCAACACTTTCTGAGTCGCTGGCTCGATGCGGTGTACGCGATGAAAGTACCAACCGGCTTGCGCTGGCATATCGACGTCGATCCGCTGGAGCTGTGAAAAACCTGATTGCGCCGCGAATCTGATGCTATTGAGCACGCCGGGTAACAGTAAAAGAAGGTAGATTGCGTAAACGTTGCTGCTTAAGGGTCTTACCCGTCATGCCAGAACCGCTTGCCACCGCAACACAGACCATTCTCATCGTCGACGACACGCCACAGAATCTGACCGTATTGGGCGAGTTGTTGCAACCTCTGTACCGCGTGCGCGCGGCCAACAATGGCGAACGAGCGCTGCGCGCGGCGCACTCGGCACCGCGCCCGGACATCATCCTGCTTGACGTCATGATGCCCGGCATGGATGGCTACGAAGTGCTGCGCCAGCTGCGCGCAGATGCCAGCACCGCTGACATTCCCGTGATCTTCATCACCGCCATGGACGCCGCAGAGAACGAAGAATTCGGTCTCTCGCTGGGTGCCGTCGAGTACAACACCAAGCCGATCAATCCGGCCATCGGATTGGCACGCGTGCGCGCGCACCTCGAACTCAAGCAGGCGCGCGACCGGCTTGCC
>CAZFSH010000133.1:6444-7769 GCA_964521935.1 uncultured Propionivibrio sp. | reverse complement strand
GCGTCGGCGCCCAGACTACAGCCGCCCCAAGGGTGAACCGTAAGGGGCGTCGGGATTACGCTGAGCGTGCCGCCGCGCTCGCGCGCTAAGTGGTCGAAGCCTAGGCGGATTTCCGGATAAATCGACTCCTTATTCTGGTCATACTCGACATTGAGGCGATTATTGGTGAAATCGACACGCCCCTTGCCGCTGTCTACGCCCATGCCATAGACGAAAAACATTTTTTCCAGTTTGCGTTTGATGAATTCCGGTAAGGGAAAGCTATCAAATCCGGGCAAACCGCCCATGCCGTAGGTCGCGGCGTCAAGGCCCGCTACGGAAAATGCACCGTGCGATGGCGTTGATTTAAAGCTGGAGTAGGGCGATGTCTTGCGATGCCAGAGTGCCATCAGGTCGCCGTTGGCGCCAAAGGTCTTACCGAGCGACGGCATCTTCGCCAGTCCATCTGGTGCTTGGCTGCTGGAAAAAAGTAGCTTCAGGGTATTGATCGTGCCTGCGGCCAAAATTACCTTAGCGGAATGAGCGATGGTCACCTGCCGGGTGACCAGATCGCGGAAATGAACCCAATAGCCCCCACCGTCTATAGGGCGGCCAGCTTGAATTTTCGTGACTTCACACAAATCCCGTACCGTCGCCCCCTGATTGAGCACCGGGGCCAGATAAACGAAATCGGTAGATGCTTTGGCACCGCCGGGCGAGCCAATAAAACTATCTCCATCAAAGGCGCAAACTTGTCGTTGAATACCGTTCGCAGTGGTTACCAACTGACCGGGATTGAGTGCTGCCGTGGGCATTAAGAGTCCCATGTGCGGCTGGGGTTCTGCGGGGCGGCACTGCGTTGTCGCAGCCTCCGGTAAGTGACACCATATCGATTGAGGCGAACGCTGGTCTTCGTCGAGCCGGATGCCGCCCATGTCGGCAATTACCTTGGCGTAATAGCGTTCAATATGCTGCGGATCAAGCTGTGGATGACGGTTTGTCCAGATGTCTGGATTGCGCGGTGGTTCAAGCAGGCCGCCGTAAGCAGTGCTGCCACCACCAACGCCTGACGTCGTCATCACCGATAGTCCGGCAAAGGAAAATAGCTCGAACATGCCGGCTTTGTTCAGGCCAAGATCAATGCGGCCACGGTGCAGTGAATGCAATAAGTGCGTGATCGCCCTGCCGCCATATGGGAACGGCGAGCGCCGTGTGATGCCCATTGAGCGGACGGGGAGAGAGTCACGCCAAGGACCGCGCTCAAGTACTAGAACGCGCTGACCAGCCAGTGCCAGGCGGTTGGCGCTAATACTGCCGCCAAAGCCGCTGCCAATAACGATAACGTC
>CAZFSH010000133.1:0-6344 GCA_964521935.1 uncultured Propionivibrio sp. | reverse complement strand
TGAGCGCTTTCATGATGTGTGGGCTGAGTCTAGGACAACGATTCGGCGAAGACGTGGCGCTAATGGTGTTTCGGGGGGGGGCATCGTCCTGATCTCGATTAAGTGACTCGGTTGAGTTGGGGCTGCAGAGGCATTATCCGTCCAAGCATTCGTAGCTTACCCCCCGCCGATGGGGGGGAGATGTTGTGCGAAATCGTCAAAATGACGCTATCAGTAGTGTTGAGTATCGACACGCGTATGGCAAAAAAGTAGGTAAGCCTAGACAACCGGAAGCAAGCCCAAAAAACCAAGCACCTGCAGGTGCCCTCGGAGGATAAGCAAAATGAAAATCGATTTTTCACAAGTCAGTCAAAATCTGGCCAACACTTATGGCGACGCCGAATGCACGGTCAATGTCGAGCGCAATCGCCGTTATACCTTCAAAGAGTTTCATCGACTGACTAATCGCATCGTCAACATGATGCGGACAAAGCTGGGCCTGAAGCGTGGCGACACGTGGATGAATATTCTGAACAATGACAATTCTTCCTTGCTCAGTTGGTTCACTGCTTTTAAAGGCGATGTCTGCGTTTGTCTGACCAACACCACCGATAGTCTGGAAATTCAGGAAGCGCAACTCAAGCTGGTCAAGCCCAAGGTGGTGATGATTGAGGCAGAGCTTCTACCGACGCACTATGCGTTGCTGAAAAAGTTCAAGCTTACGATCGTCAGCATGGACAAGCCGTCAAAAAAATATCCTGACGTGCTCTATTTCTGGGATTTGCTTAAAGGCGTAAGCGATGCCAATCCACACGTGATCAATGACGATCGTAACGATTGTCTGGCGCTGCGCTTTACCGGTGGTACCACCGGCGCGCCGAAAGCCGTGATGTACTCCATCGATAATTGGCTGGCCAATAAAGATTTGCATTTTTCTACGCAGGACGATTTGCCCACGCAAGGCCTGCGATTTTTGCACTTTGGCATGATCAGTCATGCCAGCGGCATGCTGCACTTGCCGGTAGTGTTTCGGGGGGGATGCACGATCACCATGAACGATCGCAGTATGCTGACCTGGTGCAAAACAGTTGAGCAAGAAAAGGTCACGGGTGCCCTGATGGTGCCCTCGATGTTGTATCGCTTGCTGGATGCGCCGGAAGTGCAAAAGTTTGATTTGTCTTCGCTGCAATTCATGTATTACGGCGCCTCGCCAATGATCCCTGAGCGCCTCAAGCAGTTGCGCAAACGCTTTGGCGATATCTTTGTGCAGATCTATGGCAGCTCCGAGCACCCGGCCGCAGCGACTTGCCTGAGCAAGGCCGACCATAAGCCACTTAACGATGGTAGCGAAACGCACTTTGCGTCGGCAGGACGCGTGGTTCCTGGCGTTGATGTGATGATCGCCGACAAGAATGGCAAGGCTGTGCCGGTGGGTAAGGATGGGGAAATCTGGATGCGCTCACGTGCAATCTGCATGGGCTACTTGCGCCAGCCGGATAAAACTGCTGCCGAGTTTCGCGATGGCTACTGGAAATCGGGTGATTTTGGCCGCATCGATGCCAACGGCTATTTATACGTGCTTGACCGGGTCAAGGACACTGCCGTATGCAACGGCAAAAACGTATATCCGAGCCAGGTTGAAGCGGTGCTGTGCACACATCCCGATGTGGCTATGGCGGCGGTTGTCGGTTTGCCTGACGAGCAAAGTGGTGAAGTGGTTCACGCGGAAGTCATTTTGCGCGCTGGCACGACATCCGATGTCAAAGCCTTACGGAAGTTTTTGGCTGAGCGCTTGCCGCGCAATAACGTACCCAAGACCATCAATTTCGCGGAGTCTATCCCCATGAGTCCGGTCGGCAAGGTGCTGCGCCGTGCGGTTCGTGATGCTTATACCTGTACTGTTGAAGCGGTAAAAAATGTACCCCAAAAGCCTGCAGGAAAAAAAGTAACAACTGGGAAGGTACGTGCTGTCTAGCAGCTTCCCAGAGTATTGATTAGCTATCTGTTGTTCGCAGTAATAACAATGACTTGACCCATGAGGGATGTGACTATGTCAGCAATCAGAGGCCTGGTATCGAAAATCGGGCGGATCAAAGGGACGGCATCAAGCGGTAAAGCCAAGTCGGCATTTGGCGGATTTCGCAAGCGCACGATTACTACCCGTGAATTGGTCGGCAGTACCGTATCAATGATTCCATCCATGGGAACTATCTACCGTGTGTGGTTGAAACATGAAATTGATCCGGGCTTCCGTGAAGAGTTGATGCTGGCGGTGTCGGAACTCAACCACTGCCGTTATTGCACTTGGGCGCATCATGAATGGGCGCAGATGGTCGGCGTTTCAGATGAAGAACTGGCGCATGTCGAACAGATGGACCCAAGCGGTTTTGATCGGCGTAAATGGCTGGCTATCTCTTACGTCCGCGCATTGGTTACCGCCCAGTTTGGGCGAGTGGACAAGGAATTGGTTCGCGAAATGAATGCCAACTATTCGCCAATGGAAATCAAAGAGATCGAAATCGTTGCAAGGATCATGGACATCGGCAATCGTGCAGCAAACACTTGGGATGCACTCTTGTCACGGCTGCGTGGTGGCCCTGTTGCGGATACGCATGTTTTTGATGAGTTGGTGATGAGCGGCGCGTTTCTGGCTACGGCCCCGATTGTCGTGCTGTATCTCAGTCGGACCTCAAAGCGCCCCATCATGGAGATGCTGCGTTCCGTCATCGAGTTGATTAAAGTGGCTGACCCGAAAACAGCCAAACCGACGGCAAAATAAATCGCCTACGGTTTTTTATCGTGCAACCAACGCAGTAGAGGAAAGATCATGGAAGCGTTCAATACGGATCTGTTTGTTATTGGTGGTGGCAGTGGCGGAGTCCGCGCTGCGCGTATGGCTGCTCAGCGGGGAGCCAAGGTGAGTTTGGCTGAGGCCGCTGGCTTGAATGGGATGGGTGGCACGTGCGTGAATGTTGGCTGCATCCCCAAAAAGTTGTACAGCTACGCCGCACACTATGCTGAAAGCTTTGAAGAGTCGCATGGTTTTGGTTGGGTTGGCCCTGCGCCCACTTTCGACTGGGACAAATTAAAAGACAATCGTCGCGCCGAAATCTCCCGACTGAACGGTGTCTATCAAAAGCTGCTGGTTGGTAACGGCGTGCAGGTCATCAATGGCTATGCCCGACTTGTTGATGCCCATACCGTCGAGATCGATACCGCACAGGGCAAGCAGACTGTTACGGCAAAAAACATTCTTATCGCGACCGGCGGACGGCCGTATGTGCCCGAGTTTCCTGGATATCACCACGCGATCACCTCGAATGAGATTTTTGATCTCGAGCTCTTTCCCAAGCGGCTGCTGGTAGTCGGCGGCGGTTACATCGCCAGCGAGTTTGCGTCGATTTTTACAGGTCTGGGCGCCAAGGTTACACAGGTGTACCGTGGGGCGCAGATCCTCCGTGGTTTTGACGACGAGGTACGCAATTTTGTTGCGGCTGAGATGGTTAAAAAAGGCGTTGATCTGCGTCTCAACGCAGGGGTAGCGTCAATTGAAAAGACTTTTGAGGGCTTGGTGGTTACCCTGAATGACGGCGAAAAAATGGTCGTTGATACCGTGCTGTACGCGACAGGCCGCGTTCCGCATGTCAATGGACTGGGCTTGGCTGAGGTTGGCATTGTGCAGGGCGCTGATGGCTCTGTGGTCGTTGATGAGCGCTACCAAACCAATGTGCCATCGGTTTTTGCCGTCGGTGACGTTACGTCGCGTGTGCAATTGACTCCCGTGGCGCTGGGTGAGGCAATGGTCGTCGTTGATCAGTTGTTTGGCCCGGCGACGGGTAAGTCACCGCGTTCGATGAATTACGATTTCATCCCAACCGCAGTGTTTACTCATCCAAGCATTGGTACAGTCGGGTTTGGTGAGGAAGAAGCGCGTAGGGAATTTTCTGACGTGAGTGTTTTTCGCAGCGAGTTCAAGGCACTCAAGCACACGCTAAGCGGTAGCAGCGAACGCACGTTGATGAAGTTGATTGTTGATAAAGCCAGCGATCGCGTTGTGGGGCTGCACATGGTGGGTGCCGAAGCTGGCGAGATTGTTCAAGGCTTTGCCGTGGCGATGAAAGCCGGGGCGACCAAAGCGGTGTTTGACAGCACTATCGGCATTCATCCCACCGCAGCTGAGGAATTTGTCACGATGCGTGAGCCGGTCGCGGCTAAAAGCTGAATAAATTTGGCGCTATCTTGACCAAGCAAAAGGCCCATGGAGTAATTTCCATGGGCCTTTTGCTTGGTCAGAGGCGTGGATTGTCAGCGTGCTTGATCAGGCACCATAAGTGTTCTGCAAATACTTCTGAATTTCCGCCGACTCGTAAAGGGCCGTTTTGGTGTTGGGGTCAATGAGGTAGGGCACCATCATTTTTCCGCCACGCTCAATCAGTTTGCGCCGATTTTCGGTCGGTGCCTGGTAGTTTTTTCTGATGCCTGGTGGCAGCCAATCGACCAATCGACCCTCGCCTTTACCAACGTTATGGAGCAGGTAGGGGATCTCTAGTTCACAAAGAGTTTCGCGCACCAGCCGCGCAAAGGGGCTGGCTTCAAAGGAATACAACTCCAGTAATTTGGCAGGCGCTTTGCTCGGTTTGGCGAACATGCCGCTTGTTCCGCGCAGCATGGTGGCATACAGGGATAGTTGTAAAAGTCGCTTCGGTACCGGTGCATTATCGAGCCCATACTCTTTAATCAAGTACGCGGCAATGGCTTCTGATTCATACAGTTTTGTGCCGGTATTCGGATCGTGAAGAAACGGAACTTTGGCTTTACCACCGAGTTGCTCAAGCTGCTCGCGGAAACGGCTGCCTTTTTTGGGCATGGGGTAGATGATCGCATCCAGATCCAGCTCAGTAAGCGTTTCCCGCACATAACGACAATAGGGGCAAAACTCACCGTCATAGAGTTCCAGCGGTTTTGCCGGCTGTTTGCGATGGCCTTTAACCACCGCACCCTTGCCCAGTCGCATTAGTGAAGGCAGCAGCGAAACGACACCCTTCAACATATTGGCCATTAACTTCTCCTGTTCAGCACGTAGTATTAATTTATATCCGGCAGCTCAGTCCGGATAGCTCAAGCCCCGTAGGTCTCTCTGAGATAGTTTTGGATGTCCTTGGTCTGGAACATTTCTATCTGGGTATTGGGGTCAACGATAAAGGGCACCATCATTTTGCCTGAGCGCGCAATCAGCTTGCGCCGGTTTTCGGTGGCAGGGAGATAGGTCTTCATATGGTTGTGACGCAAGATGGGCGGAAAGAAATCGGCATACGCCCCGGGGCTTTTACCAACATTGCGTACGATATAGGTGGTTTCCAGTTCGCAAAGCACCTCGCGCACCAGTCGCACGTAGGGGCTAGCTTCGAACGAATACAGTTCGAGGGGCTTTTTCGCTGGCTTGCTGGGTACGGCGAACATACCCTTAGTGCCGCGTGAGGCAGTAGCCAATGTGGATGTCCACAAATGGCGCTCGGGTGTCTCGACCCCTTCGATCCCGTATTGGTTGTAAAGGTATTCGACAATCGCTTCTGACTCGTAAAGCTTGGTGCCGGTATTCGGATCATGCAGGAAGGGAATTTTCGCTTTTCCACCCAATTTGGTGAGTCGAGCTTTATAGCGTTTGCCCCCTTTGGGGACAGGAAAGATTCGGGCATCAATATCCAGCTCGGTGAGGGCTTCGCGCACATGACGGCAGAATGGGCAATATTCTGCTTCATAAAGCTCAATGAGCTTTTTCGGCTGTTGGCGATGGCCTTTGGCGACTACGCCGCGATTGACACGCAGTAATGAAGCACCGAACGAGGCAATAGCCTGAGCGATGATTTTGGGATCGTGCTTGGTGGTTTCCATTATTTCCTCTTGGAAGTGATTATTTTGTAATGTTGTTGTCATTGATAACGGGCAGGTTCTGTCGATGCCAGGCTTGCATTCCCTGCTTTAACTGGTAAGCATTGAAGCCGTGGGCACGTAACAAGCGCACGGCAGGAATACTGCGATGTGCCGACCGGCAAATGGCGATGACCGGGCGAGTTTTGTTTAGCTTGAGCGATGAAAGCGTTGTTTTCAGCTCAGTAATTGGCACATTGACGGCGCCATGAATGCGGCTATGGCGCCACTCCATGGTGGTTCGCACATCAATAATTTGCGGCGCATCGGCTGTGTGCAACTGCTTATGCAGCGATTGTGCGTCAATCTCTGGCACTGCGCCAAACGGTAGCCACCAGAAAAGCTTCATAGCGAAGCGCCTGGATGTACGGTATCAGGTGAAGTGGAAGCAATCATCGCGGCCCAATAGCGAAATATAGTGAAGCGCAGATTAGGCG
>CAZFSH010000132.1:2123-7805 GCA_964521935.1 uncultured Propionivibrio sp. | reverse complement strand
GGTCCAGCTTCTTGACCCGGAACGTCCAGCCCTGCGGCAGCTTCTTGAAGTTGCTCGCCGCCGCCGCGACAAACTCATCGTAGGTGTATTGTGGTTTCAAGCCCAACTGGAAGCCCTTCATAACCCAGGTGTTGCCCTCGGCATCGTCCAGCAGCATCACCGTGGTGCCCTTGTTCCAGCCCAGGCCACTCTTGCGTTCGATGGTCATCGGCTGATAGGCGGCTACATCAGACACCGCACCAGCTTTGCCAATATGTAGCTGACCGACCCAGGCGGCCTTGATGCCATTGAAGTCACGTTGCACGCCAGCCTCGATCTCCGCCCAATCGGGTGTCCAGATTTTCGGACCGTTAAGCGATGCACCAAGCAGACCGTGATCCGCTTTCAGCTGCGCGAAATCAATCCCCTCGACCATGGCTTGCGGAGCCGTATCTTTGGAAGCCGGTATGCCCGCAGCCGTAAACATCGGGTTGTAGCAGGCCGCCACCAACTTGCCTGACTTGGCCTCACGTCCCGCCAGGAACACCTCGATGTAGCGCACCCGGTGCATGCCCTCGACGCGTCGAAACTGCGCCCCCGCGCCATCCGCCAGCACCTTGGGTTCCGCCGGGACTGACTCCTGCGCCAACGCTACCGTAACACTTGCTGCCAGCAGTACCGCACAGCGCAAAACACGATTCATGATCGTCATGATGTCTCCTTGCCTTCTCGATGACTGAGTGATGACTTAGGGAAGATAGCTACAGGACTTATCGTAGCCGCAACCCATGTAGGTATTGCCCAGGTTGTCGCGCATGATGTAGGCATCGCCATTCGACCAGCGCGGTTGCAAGGAAAGGTCTTTGTCGAGAACTTTTTTCTCAAACGTCCAGCCCTCGGGTAACTGCAATTTGCTCCCCAGCTGATCGAGCGTCTCCATCGACATGGACGGATCCTTCGCCTTACTGATCACTTGCAGCACCCACACCTTGCCTTCTGGCGTGCGCAGCAGATAGGCCGGCTTCCCCTTGCTGTAGAACCATTCGGTGTCACGAGTGATCGCGCCAGGCGTGAACGGCTTCCCCCCCAACTGTCCGGCAACGGCCTCAGGCGTCATGGTCGCAGCCCATTGCACCTTGATGCCTTGAAAATCGACAATCTCGCCACCCGCGTAAATCGTCGCGCGATCAAACACCCAGTAACGGCCGGGGTTCAAAGCCACTTTCGGCACCTTTAACTCAGCCGCTAATGCCACCAGATCCAGCTTTGCCGCACGCTCCTCGGTGCAGTCGTCGGTGAAGGTAGATGTGTAGATATGGAACAACTGCTTCGGCGGCGTGCCGACCAGCGGAATGATCTCGCACCACACCGTGCCGCGTGCGTTTTCTTTGACCGCCACGGCACCGGCAATCGGGCCAGGGTTGATTTTGACCTCGGCATAAGCGACCGTGGTTGCAAACAGGGTGGCCATGGTTGCCAGTGTGCTGGTAGCGATAAGTGCTTTACGGGCAGCACGATGAAAGATCGTCATGGGGGTTTCCTCGGAGAAATAATTGTTGTTGGTGATCAGGTCACGCTGTATCCGGATAGCGCGCCACGGCAATCGCCGATTGAGCGCCCGTCAAGGCATACGCTTTTGTGATCGGACGATTATGTCGGCGCAGCTATCAGAAAACTTTTGATTTGACGCCAACATGCTAAGGTGTAGCCTTACATCCTCCCCAAGTTGCCATGGCCCTCTATCAACCTGTCTGGCCCAAACGCTACGTTCAGCCACTGATCGACCTGCTTCATGAGCAGGATGACGCATCACTGGCAGCACTGCTCGCCGTGGCCGCCGGGGATGCCAGCGACACCCTAGACGCCATCGCCGTCAATCCGCCGACGGACCATGACCGCACCCTGACCAGCCAGCAAGTGGACGCCTTGCTCACCGCCGCAACACAGACCCTCAACCGCAGTGACCTCGGGTTCGCCTTGGGGGAACGAATCAGCATCGATAGCCATGCGGCGCTCGGGCCCGTGCTGCGCAGTTGTACGACGACCGATGAGCTGCTGCGCACGGTCTCGCGTTATTGGCGTCTGATCACCACCAGCTTCACCGTCAGCTATCAGCGTGACGGAAAAACGGGAGAGTTTTGGTTCCTGCCCGCCACAGGCGGCAGCCAAACGATGTTGCATGCGATGGAAGAATTGTTTGCCGTCTCGTTTCATAGCGATTACGCGCGGCTTCTGGGGAGGGAACATGTATTGGACATCTATCTGTCGATGCCCCAACCCAAGCACATCAACCGCTATCGCAAGCTGACACCGACACGTTTTCATTTCGGCGCCCATGCCTTGCCCGGCGTGTGCTGCATAGTCCCCAAAGAAGCGCTCTATGCGCCGATTCATCAATCTGCTGCGCGCGGCACCAAAACTACGGAAGCCGCCAGCGCGACAGCACTCGACGATAGCGCCGTGCTGAGTCGGGAATATGGCGATTGGGTATCGCTGATGCTGCGTGAAGCCAATGGTATTCAGCCCTCCCTCAAGCAATTAGCCGCGTTACAGAACATGGGGGCACGTTCGCTCACGCGAGCCTTGGCCAACGAAGGCTTGAACTTCCGGGAGATGGCTAATCAGATTCGACTGCAACGCGCGCGCAAGCTATTGAGCGACTCCAGCTTGTCGGTAGCGATAATCGCTCAGCGGCTGGGGTACAGTAGTGCCGCGAATTTCAGCAGCGCATTTATGCGCGTAGCCGGGCTCAGCCCGCGGGATTATCGAAACAAGGCCAAGAGCCAGTTTCGCTAGGAATAATGTCCTAGCTTGCAGCGGCTTCCCGCGCAGCGACCTGTTTCCAGTATCGACCATAACGCCCGGTAAAAGCAGTCGCCTTAGCCAGCGCCTGCGTCCGCCAATCACGCCGCCATTCGTCGGCCATGTGTGCAATCGCCCCCCAGTCCGGCATGGCACTGTCGGCACCGGCGAACAACTGCGCTTCAATCCGGTTACGGTCGGCGATCAGCGATTTGCGAAAAATGGGGTCAAACAAGGCGCGGTGATGCACGGGCTCAAACGCTTCCCAGCGATCCGCTTCAACGTGCGCAAGCGGGCCGAACACCTCGGGCTGAAATAAGGACAGACAAGGTGCTGAGGTACCGGTCGCGGCATAGCGCAACTCACCCGGTGCCAGTCGGGCAATCAGCGAGGCCGTGGTTTGCGAGGGCCGCAATAAGCTACCGGCATGCAGGCAAACCTGCCGATTGTCATGCTGGGCGTAGTCATCGTGATGTGCGCCGTGGTCGCGCAAGCGTGTGCGTAACGCCGCCCAGTCGGCGGCCGGCAAACAGGCCATAGCCCGCGTGTTCAGTGCACGCCGCTGGTGCGCGCCGCCGATCCAGGCATAGAGCTTGGTGTCAAAAGTCTGGGCAAAATGAAAATCGCCTTTGCCATTCCATACGCCACGCCGTTTTGCCTCGCCCGGCAAGTCCGGCGACGACAAATCAAACTCGTGGCCAAGGCTGTAGCAGTTGGAAATCGCCCATTGTTCCACGCGCTTGGCCGCCCATAAACGCCCGGCGGTTTCCAGCACCCAGGCCTCGTGACGGTCAGCGATGATGAAGGCGTTGTCGTAACGGAACCGCTTGTCACGGTAGCCCCCTGCGCCCCCCTGGCCATGCGCCTCAAGCAACTGGGTAATCACGGCCAGCGCCTCACGGGCACTGGCGCCGCGCTCCAGACCCAGGCGGAGCAAATCCATGCCGAGCAATGCCTGCCCCTTCTTGTCCACCAACTTGCCGAAGACCGCCTCATTGCCGATGGCCACGCCATGTTCGTTGATACCCATCTCGCCGCCCCACAGCCACGAAGGCCGCGATAACACGAGAGCGTGACGATTGGCGCTTTGCGGAATGTCGAGATAGGTGCAGCGCACCGTGCGTTCGGTGTCACCCCGCACGGCATCAAGAAAGATCAGGCGCTGCGGCTCATCTGGCTCGCGGTCGCTGTTTTTGGCAAACCAGGTAAGGCCGTCGCGGCGGGTGACAAAGGTATCGCACATGGAAAAGGATCAAGAAAAAAGTCAGTCAGTGTGGGACGGCGCGATTATGCAACCAAGCGCCGGTAGACCTGCGCAATTCGCAAGGGCAGGGTCTTGGCGTCGGCCAACACGCTGTAATGCGCCGAGCCGTAGAGCTGCGGCAAGTAATCGGCGGCGTGGCGATCAACGGTCACGCAGTAGCTGCGTATGCCGGCAACGCGCGCTTCGTGCAAGGCCCGGCGTGTGTCTTCAATACCGTAACGACCACGGTATTCGTCGCCAAAATCATCCGGGCGGCCATCAGAAATACTCACCAGCAATTTGTGCCGCTCAGTCTGAGCAGCCAGCAATTTGGACAGGTGTCGAATCGCCGGCCCCATGCGCGTGTAGTCGCAGGCTTCAATGCCAGCAATGCGCGCTTTCACGGGTGCGGCATAGCGCTCATCAAAGCCTTTGATGCGGTAAATGTCGCAGCGCTGGTGCGTCCAGCCCGAAAAGCCATAGATGGCATACCGGTCGCCCAGCGCTTCAATGGCTTCGCAGAGCATGACCAGCGCTTCGCGCTCGGCCTCATTGACCCAGCCTTTGGTCGAGCCACTCATATCGACCATGAACAGCGCCGCGAGCGAGCGCTCCTGCCGCTGCCGCTGGCAAAACAGCCGCGCATCAATCTCGTTGCCGGCACGCGCATCACCGACGGCATCCACCCACGCATCCAGATCAATGTCAGTCCCCTCCATCTGCCGCCGTTGCCAGACGTCTTCGCCACGCAGGCTTTCAAAGCGGCGGCGTATCTGGCGAATGGCCCGAGCATGGCGCTGCACGACAGCCTCCACCCACGCTACATCGCCCGCGGCGCCGACGCGTTCAAAAACATGGCACCAGTCGCGCCGATAAGCGTTACGGCGGTAATCCCATTCGTCATAGCGGGCACTGGCGGCTGGCAGCCCATCGACGAGTTCATCTGGCGCGGATGCCTGCGTGCTGGCTCGCCAGCGCCCATTTTCCGCTGGCCCTGCCGGCATCAGGCTGCCCTCGGGTGGTGGTGGCGCTTCGCTGCTTTTTGTTGCCACCGGTGCATCGTCGCTGGGGCCGGCCAGCGTGCCGGCGTCGCCGTTATCGGCGGTATCCGGCATGCCCATATCGAGCGCTTGCCCGGACTTGTCGGTGGATTTTGCCTGCTGGCTATGCCCCCGAAACACATTCGACAAACGCCGCAGTGCTCGAGCGGGGTCGCCCAAGGCGGCGGTTTGGTACGCGCGCACAGCCGCAAAATCAATGCGCAACGAGGCCTGCGGTGGTGGCGATAAGGGTTTGGCAACGAGTTGCCGAACCAAGGCCACGGTATCGCTGACAGTAAAACCCTCCGCCTGCACCGCCGCACGCAGTTCTGTCGGCACTCCCTCTGTCACTGGCCAGTCCTGCGCCAGACCGGGGTACTCGCGACACAGCTGCGCACGCAAGCGTTCCTGCTCAAGCAGCTCATACCAGTGCTGCGCACGCACCGGGTCAGCCATCGCGGCCAATGCCTCGCCATGCCGCGGATCAAGGCTGCCCTGCTGCACCTGCGCCCAAAGCAGCAAGACCAGGCGCTGGTAGGCACGAAACGTCTCGCTGCGGGTCGCCAGCCCGTCCAGTTGTTTGGGCAAATAAAGCGCCGCACTGTCCGTCCAGGCGCG
>CAZFSH010000132.1:0-2023 GCA_964521935.1 uncultured Propionivibrio sp. | reverse complement strand
AAGCCACCCAAGCCGCGCAAAAACAGCCCGAGCCGGCGCGAAATCTGCGTCAGCGGCAAGCGCGACGCATCGGCAGACCAGCGCAGAAAACCGCCGATGTCATCCAGCCAGTCACGGTCAATTTTGCTACCCGGATGATGGCCATCGCGTTGTGCGAGCAAGGCTTGCACCCACGCCGCAAACTGGGCATCGGTAACACCGGTCAGACCCTCCACACCGGCAAACGCTTTGGGTGCCCGCGCGCACACCTGCCAGGCCAGCTCGGGATTGTTTTGTGCGACAACGTGCGCCCAGTGCAAGACCTCATCCTGCTGCGCCCGATCCAACTGGGCAAGGCCATCGGCAACGCGCTCACGGGTGCGGTGCGAGGGCGAGGCGAAGAGCAGGCTATCCAGCGTTTGCGCCAGCTCGTCGGCGAAGCGTCGTCGCCCTGGTGTAGCCGCATCCATTCGCCGTGTCACAGCGACTGACTTTTGCCGGCACTTAGTCGGCACTTAATCGGCAAAAACGGCGCCGATCAAATCGCTGACGGCTGCGGTGACATCCGGCTCATCACTGAGCGCACGCGCAATCGCGGCACGACAGGCACTGGCCGGTGCCATGCCCTCACTGATCAGCATGGCCGCATGAATGAGTAAACGCGTACTGGCGCCTTCGTCCACGCCTTCGCCCTTGAGCGCGCGCGTCATCTGCCCAAGCTTGACCAGGCGGCGCGCCAGATCCAGCGCCACGCCGGCTTCTGAGGCGACAATGCTCGCCTCCAGTTCGGCATCGGGGTAATCAAAATCCAGCGCCACAAAACGCTGCCGGGTGCTCGGCTTGATCTCTTTGAGCACGCTTTGGTAGCCGGGGTTATAGGAAACAACGAGCATGAACTCCGGTGGCGCTGTCAGCAACTCACCATGCTTGTCGATAGGCAGTACCCGGCGGCTATCGGTCAGGGGGTGGATGACCACCGTGGTGTCTTTACGCGCCTCGACCACTTCGTCGAGATAGCAGATCGCTCCGGCGCGCACCGCCGCAGCGAGCGGGCCATCAATCCATACCGTGTCGCTACCGGCAATCAGATACCGGCCAACCAAGTCGGCGGTGGTCAGATCATCATGGCAGGAAACGGTCACCAGTGGCCGTCCCAGCCGCCAGGCCATGTATTCGACAAATCGCGTTTTGCCACAGCCGGTCGGCCCCTTGAGCAGCACAGCCAGTTGCTTGCGTGCCGCCGCTTCAAAGGTAGCCACTTCATCGGCGACCGGTTGATAAAAGGGTTCATGAACCATCTTCGCGGCTACGGACTGAACCGGCAACATTGACTGCACAACCGCGGTCATTTCTTTTTCTCTTTCATCATCTCCAGATGCTTCAGCTTGATTTCGCGCAGACGCGCGTCGACTTGCGACTGGGCATAAAAATCGCCATCACCTGCCTTCTGCGCCAACTCCAGCTGCTCAAGGGCGAGCGGCAGTTGGCCAAGCAAGGCATAGGCTTCTGCTTGCGAGCGATGCTGCTCGAGCCGTTTTCCGAGCGCGGCATAACTCTTGGCCTGCAGGGCAAACATGCGCCCATCTTCCGGAAAATTCGCCAGATCATCGCGCGTTACATCCAGGGCCGCATTCGCCTGACCGGCGCGCAAATACGCCTCAACCAGCAAGTAGTTGATGGCCCTATCCTGCGGATAATGGGTACGGCTGCGTGCGAGCAATTTCGCTGCACTGGCGGCGTCTTTTTGCACCAACAACAACTCGGCGGCCAGAGTGTCAAACATGGGCGAGGTCAGCTTCGCCGCCTTGGCACCTTGCACCATGGCTTCCTGCGCTTTCAGCGCGGCAGTCATCGCGTTATCGCGCAGATACGTCCGTGCCAGACCGTAATGCACCACCACCTGCCCGACCGGCGTGGCCGACTTGAGCTGTGACTGAAACTCAGCCACCACATCCGGCACATTGCCACTTTGCGCGCGCAAGCGTGCCCGCACCAACTGAAATTCGAGTGAATCACTGACCTGACGATAAGGCTGCCCTTCGAT
>CAZFSH010000131.1:0-7886 GCA_964521935.1 uncultured Propionivibrio sp. | reverse complement strand
CCCCGGAATTCGTGGAGGCTGAATTACGGCGACCTAGTAGTGCGTAGCCCAGTCTTGGTAACTGGGGTTCAGGTCTGGCTCATAGAAGTCGGGGCGCTTGACGGCACTCTTGAGATTGTCGGGGACGACGATCTGTGGCGCACCGCCAAAGAATTCCAGGGCGTGCACGTGGGTACCCAATCAGTCGGGCAGCCCCTGAGTCCATGTCGCCTCGGCTACTGACCCGGCCGGATCATCATGCTCGACTTGCTGCTTGCAGTCGCCGCATGACGATACCGATAAATGGCAGCTTGGCGTATAGCTCTTCTGCGGCGTCCCAGTAGTCGCGGTGCTCCTTCACCTTACCGATCGCATCAAAGCGTAAGTGCGAGGCCCCACGAATGCACATCGATTGCGTACCTGCACCCCAAATGCCACGTGTGCGAAAGTGAAAATCCCATAACAGCATGGCGCCGTCGTCGCCGGTAAATTGGCCGGTGATCACGAAGCGTGGTTTGTCCACTTGCACAAACATATGACGAAAGATATGGCGAATGGCCTCAATACCGCGCACCTCGTTGAACGGATCTTTGAAGGCGGCATCTGCGGCGTAAAGGTTATTCAGGGTGTCGATACTCTCGTGGGTCAGGTTTTCGTAAAACTGGATTAACTCTGCCAATTTAGCGCTCATCACGCGCGCCTCCGACTTTGCGTACCAGCGGGTAGTAAAGCGTGTCCGGCAGCCAACCCAAGGCACGCAAGCCGCGGGTAAAGCGTTTGGGGAAGTGGATCTCGAAGTCGCCTGCGGCAAAACCCGCAAGAATCTCCTTGGCGGCGCGTTCGGCACTGATGATGGCGGGCATGGGGAAGCGATTTACCGCTGTCATGGGCGTATCGACAAACCCCGGATTGATCAGGAACACGTCAATGCCGCGCGGTGCCAGGTCGAGATGCAGTGCGCCGGCGAAGTAATTGAGCGCGGATTTGCTGGTGCCGTAGAGCAGTGATTGCGGGAGTGGCCGGTAGCCGGCGACGCTGCTGATAAAGGCAAGGGCGCCGCCGCCTTGGGCGAGAAACTGTGGGATCAGTTGCTGGGCAAAGTGCATGGGCGCGCGCAGGTTGATGTCGAGGGTGCTGTCGATTTGCGCTGGATTGAAGTGCTCGGCGCTGGCGGGCTCCCAGGTTCCTGCGGCGTAAATCGCAAGGTCGATGCCGCTCCAGCGTTGCTCTAAGGTGCTGAGCGCAGCGGCAATGTCGCTCGGTTTGCCGGCATCGCAGGGCAGCGCCATGGCCTGTTTGTCGGGTAGCTCACTCACCAATTTTTTTAGCAGGTCGGCGCGGCGTGCGGAAACCGCCACGTGTGCGCCTTGTGCCGTGAGCGCTCGGGCCAGCGCTGCGCCAATACCGGACGAGGCGCCGAGTAGCCAAACGCGCTGTCCTCGCCAATCCTTGATTTGTCGGTTCATTGTCATGAGTGGCTTACTGGCGGTGCTGCAAGGTGAATTGATAAACGTCGGTGGCCGCGGAGCGGAAGCCGCCTTCGCAATAGGCCAGATAAAACTTCCACAGACGGCGAAACTGTTCGTCAAAACCTTGTGCGGCAATTTCTGGCCAGGCGGTGTCGAATGATTCATGCCACGTTGCCAGTGTGCGCGCGTAGTCCAGACCAAAGGCCAGTCGGTCAGTTACGGAAAAGTCAGCCGCTGTGGCACGGCGCTCAAAGATCTTAGGGGAGGGCAGCATGCCACCGGGGAAGATGTGGCGCTGGATAAAGTCGGTGCCACGGCGGTAGGCGCTAAAACGTTCATTAGCGATCGTGATGCTTTGAATGACGGCACGGCCTCCAGGCTTCAGACATTTTTTCACTTGCCTGAAGTAGCGAGGCCAGTAACGCTCGCCGACGGCTTCGAGCATCTCGATTGACACAATGTGGTCGAATTGGCCGGTGACATCGCGATAGTCGATCAATTCAAAATGGGCGTTGTCCGCCCAGCCACCGCGTGCCGCGCGTGCCTGGGCGTAGGCGAGTTGGGAAGGCGATAAGGTGATCCCATGAACCCGGCAGCCATAGCGCGTCACGGCCATCTCGGCAAAGCCACCCCAGCCACAGCCGATCTCCAGTATCGTGTCGCCGGGCTTGGGGGCAAGACGGTCGAGAATGCGCAAGTATTTCGCCTGCTGGGCTTGCTCAAGCGAATGTGGGACATCGTCAGCAGCATGACTGTGACTACTTTGGCCAAAAAGTGCCGACGAATACGTCATGCTGGGGTCTAGCCACAGGCGGTAAAAATCATTGCCCAGATCGTAATGGGCGAGGATATTTTGCTTTGATCCGCGGCGGGTATTGGCGCGGGCCAGGTGGCGCAGGCGATGTTTGAGCACGCTGAACCATTGGCCATGCACGGCACGTGCGAGGACATCACGGTTTTCGGCCAGCAAGGTGAGCAGTTCGCCGAGTTTGTCGCATTGCCAGTCACCGGCGATATAGCTTTCGGCAAAACCAATGTCGCCTTCGCCTAAGGCTCGGTCGAACACGCGCAGGTCGGCAACTTCCAGCGTTGCTCGCACCTCGCCATGGCCCAGCAACTGCGTGTCACCGTTAGGCAGGCAAAGGCACAGACTGCCGCCTTGAATTTGTTGCAACAGGCTTATCGCGGTGATGGCGGCAGGAGTCAGTTGCTGAGATTCCGATGCACTGCGTGGGCGGAAAAATCCTAAGGACCGAAGCCAACTGCCGCGCGCGACAGTCTCTGAAGTAGCGCTCATCGTGATGTCTCCTGCGCAGGATGGGGAGGTTTGCGAAAAAAGAAAGCGCCCTTGAACCACAGGCGCAAAGCCTGCCAATGGATACGCCAAACGACGCCCACGGCAAGCAGGGGAAAGCGAAGGGCAGCGCGTCGTGCGCTGGCTTGATCAAGCGGGCTGACTCTGCCATCGACCGTGGTGGCCAGGACGCGCTGACCGTTGCGGAAATAGTCGATATCGACCCGCCGCCGCGTCGCACTGATGCCGAAACGGAAGCGGTATTCGCCATCGACCGGATAAAACGGCGAGACGTGAAAAACCTTGCGCGCCACAATCGTATCGGTGGCGCTTATCGGGCGCTCGTCGGCATGGGCGATCAAATAGTTGTGGTGTTCACCAAACGTGTTGCGGACTTCGGCCAGCACGGCGCGCAAGGCACCGGCGCGATCGTGGCAAAACCAGAAACTGACCGGATTGAACACCAAGCCGAAGACGCGCGGAAAACTTTGCAGGACGATTTCGCCATTGGCGTTGCGAATGCCCTCACGAGCAAGCAACTGCTGTATCCAGGGCAATAGCGGCGAGCCGTCGCGGGCACCATGGTCGCGCGCAAACAGACTCAATGGCGCCCAGCGATTGACCTTGAACCAGCGGCCGCCGTTCATCGTTGCAGAAAGTGGTATGGCAATGAAAAACAGCGGATAGACGAAGGAATTGCGCGCAGGGTTAGCCTGTTCGCCCTCTTTCTGGGGCAGACGGGCGTGCATCACCCGGCCAGTACACAGGCTGGGACTCATACTGGGCCGGCCTCCTCGCCATGATGGGAGACTGCTGCTGGCGAGCTTTGCCATGGTGCGCGGACGCCAAGCGCATTGGCCACAAGTAGCGCCGATTTCAGGCCATCTTCGTGGAAACCGTAGCCGCCCCAGGCACCGGCATAGTAAATACGCCCGCAGCCTTGCAGGGCCGCGAGTCGCCCTTGCGCGGTGATGGCGGCGTCATCGAACACCGGATGGGCGTAGTTGAACTCGGCCAGAACCTGTTCACGTGCTGGCTCACGGTGTGGGTTGAGCGTAACGATTACGGGCGTTGTGACCGGTAAAGGCTGCAGTTTGTTGATCAGGTAGGAAACGCTTACCGCTTGTTCGCCGCTGCGCCCCGCGCCAGCGGCGTAGTTCCAGGCTGACCACACCCGTTGATCGCGCGGCAGTAGGGCGTGGTCGGTGTGTAACACTGCGCGGTTGGCCTGGTAGCGAATGCTGCTGAGTACTTCGCGTTCCAGCGGCGTTGCCTGCTGATCGCGCAGCGCCAATGCCTGGTCGGAATGGCAGGCTAGTACGACGGCATCAAAGTGTTCAAGTGTGCTTGCTGTGCGCAGTGTTACGCCAAGTTCGGTGGCAGTAACTTGCTGGATGGGCGCACTCAAGCGGATAGTGCCGCCAGTAGTGCAAATGCGCGCAGCGAGCTTTTTGACGTATTCGCGGCCGCCTCCTTGCACCGTCAACCACTGTGGCCGGTCGGAAATCTGCAGCAGCCCGTGATTTCGGCAAAAGCGGATAAAGGTGCTCAGCGGGTAGTCAAGCATAGTCTGGGTCGGGCATGACCAGATGGCTGCTGCCATGGGTAGCAAGTACCAATCGCGAAACTCCCGGCGATAGCCTTGCTGGTCGAGGTAGGCGCCAAGACTGACGTCAGGTAGAGGCTCGACGGTTTCGCGATTGAAACGCAAAAAATCCTGAATCATTCGCCAGAAACCGGGACGTATCAGATTGCGTTTTTGCGCGAACAAGGTGGCAAGATTGGAGCCCGACCACTCAAGCTTGGGCGAGTCCATGCTCACCGCAAAGGTCATTTCGCTACCGACGGTGGCGACATCAAGATGGGCGAACAGAGCGGTCAGGTTCGGGTAGGTGCGTGTGTTGCACACCAGAAAGCCGGTATCGACAGGAAAGCATTGCCCGTCGACCGTGACGTCAACGGTATTGGTGTGGCCACCCAGCGTAGGGTTCGCTTCAAACAGCGTAACCTCATGCTGCGTGGACAGCAGCCATGCGCTGGCCAGGCCAGAAATGCCGGAACCCACTACGGCGATTTTCATGATCGGGCTGTTTTACGTGTAACTTTTACCGGTGCAGTCTTGCGCGTTTGCATGTGTTCGGCAAATCGCAGCAAACTGATGGTGAGCGCAATGCCTGCGATGATCAAGCTTAGTTCAGTCATGTTTTTTCTCGATCAAGGTGTTGGAAATGTGTGAGTTAATGATTGCTCGGCTGGGTTGGGAGAAGGAAGACAGCAGAAGATGAGTTCAAGCGAGCTTATCCAACGATCAGCAGGAGATAGTGCGACATTGTGTCCTAGACAAAAATCAATTGCGTGCCTAAGATAAGCATTGTTATTTCATAAGTCAAGATATTGTCCTGGACAAATATTCATCTATGCCTGCTTTGACGGAAACGGTTTCGGCGGAAGTTGCATCGGCGGAAAAATTTATGACGCCCACCGGCAGCACGGGTTTGTCTATTGGCGACGTAGAGCGCGATACCGGCCTGAGTAAAGATACGCTGCGGGTATGGGAACGTCGCTATGGCTTTCCGTTGCCGGAGCGTGATGGCAACGGCGAGCGGCGCTATGCGCCCGACCAGGTTCAGCGTTTGCGTTTGATTCGCCGTTTGATGGACGCCGGCCATCGGCCGGGTAAGCTGGTTTCTATTGGCTTGGCCGAGTTGGAGACCTTGCAATCGGCGCCAGTGATCGTTGATGACGAATGCGGGCGTATTGCCATTGAGCTGTTGGCTCTGGCTCGCCAGCATCAGCTTTCGTCCTTGCGTGCGGTCCTTCACCAGACCCTTGCGCGCCAGGGTTTGCAGCGTTTTGTCATGGACACAATGCCAACTCTGCTGCACCACGTTGGCGAAGCATGGTTGCATGGCGAAATAGGTGTTGCCGATGAGCACCTCCTCACCGAAGCGCTGCAAAATCTCCTGCGCAGCGCGATGTATGGGCTACCAACCGATTCAACACACTCGACGAAGGCGCCAATAGTTTTGCTCACCAGCTTGCCAGAAGAGGATCACGGCTTAGGGCTGTTGATGGTTCAGGCTTTGCTGGAGTCGGAACAGGCCAGCTGTTTGCCACTGGGGCTACGCACGCCCTTGGCGGATATTTGCAGCGCTTGTCTGAAGGCGAAGATTGACGTAGTAGGTATTTCAGTTAGCGCCGCTTATCCCCCCCGCAAAGTCCAGAGCGCACTGAGGGCCTTGCGTGACGTGCTGCCTGCCGATATTCAGCTTTGGGTCGGTGGCACTGGTATCAGTACCCAGATTGCGTCGCTGACTGATTTGCCGGCGACGCGCCTGTTTACAGACATTAGTGATGTATTGAGTGTTTTGTCAGACTGGCGCGCAGCATGCGGGCAACAGCGGAGTGCGCCGTAATGGCGCGTTGCCGTCTGGTGGTGAACCGACCTTGGCTTTGTTTCGCCGATTGGTGATAGCGTTGCCCTAGTTGAACTGGCAATAAAAGTAAGCGTCCGGTCACTATCGTCTTGAGTTGAGCAAAGGGATTATGAAGGTACGAAGGCGGACGCCTTTCAGCGTCCGCTTAAATGTGGAGCGTTCGACGAACTTCTGCCACATATCTGGCCGCCCGCAGGTGCTTAGCCATCGGCAAGTACCAAAGACAAAGGCCTGGAAGTCCCGGCCTTTGTGTGCGTTGCCCTAGCGATAAGGCTAAGTGCGCAAATTACTTACCCATTCGGCGCAGGGCATCTGACTGGAAGTCCGCAATTTTGCCTTTGGCGCCAAACTTGATCGTGCCTTCAATCTCGTTATCCAGACCGTCAAGGATGTACATGCCATTCACGAGGTCGTGGAACGAGGTAAAGCGAGTCCAGGGTACTTGTGCGTCGTAGTACTCCATGAAGCCATGGATGCCCACTTTCCACAATTGACCACGGGTGTCGTAGGTGTCTTCCCACACGATCTGCCAGCTGTCTTCGTCCAGCAGATACACACGCTTGCCGTAGATGTGCTTTTGGCCGGCCTTCAACGTCGCCTCGACCTGCCAGACGCGGTGCAGCTCATAACGCATCAAGTCGGGGTTGGCGTGCTTGGGCTTGAGGATGTCGGCGTACTTGACCTTTTTCTCGCCAATCTTGTAGGCGTTGTAGGGCACGTACATCTCTTTCTTGCCGATCAGCTTCCAGTCATAGCGGTCAGGGGCGCCGTTGTAGCCATCGAACTGGTCGGTGGTGGTGACGCCTTCAGTACCGTCATTGATCGCGTCGTAAGCCAGGTCAGGGGCGCGCTTCACGCGGCGAGCACCGGCGTTGTAAATCCAGGCTGAACGCGCCTCCTTTACCTGATCCACTGGCTCGTGCACGAGGTAGATCGTACCGGTGAGCGTGGGCGGGAACTTGTAGTACAGGTTGAAGAACAACAGTTTGTTGTCCTGCGGCTCATCCATGTTCTGATTGAAAATCCGCGTTTCTTTGATCGTCGTGCGCGTGTAATCGCCGTTCGGGCGCACCGGGAACATCGAGGTCTCTTTGACAATACCGCCGCCCAGATAACGCACGTTGTGGTTCCAGATCGCTTCCAGACCATTTTTCGGAATCGGGAAAGGTGTGGTCGATTCCTTGCGGTTCACCATGCCAAATCCATTCAGGTCGATCTGGGTAGATTCAGCTTTGACTTTTGCTGCCACGTCGGCGGGAACGGCTGCCGTGCGGTGCGTCGGGTAAACCGGCATCTTGAACGTGCTGTACGCCTTGAGCATCGCCAGCGCGCCGGGCATCAGCTTGTCTTTGTACTTGTCGGCCGAAGCCGCATCAATCACCAGCTGCGGCTTCTCGCTGGCAAACGGGTCGCAATACTCAACGCCCGGCTTGAAGCATGCTGGGGGCTTGGTCAAGCCACCTTCATACTTGGGGATGCTGCCATCCTTGTTGGCCGCCACTTCACCGCCCAGGGGGGTCAAGTCCTTACCTAAACGATCCGCGTCCGCCTGTGTCAGCTTGGCCATCGCGCCGGTAGCGGCAAGGCCGAAGCCTGCCGCAAGGGTGATCGCCAGCGTCTTTTTAATAAACGTCATTGTTATGTCTCCTCCAGGGGGCTAATTAGAACGTGTAACGGTAAACGACCGAGGCGTTGTCTTTGTCGCGG
>CAZFSH010000130.1:4333-7950 GCA_964521935.1 uncultured Propionivibrio sp. | reverse complement strand
GCATCCGCTGCGTTCGCCGGGCGCGCAAGTAATGGCGACGCGCTACTGGCAGCAAGCGCGCAAAGCGGGCAACGGCGGTGGCGTTGGCAGGGGTCGGCGGACCATAGAGCGACTGCTCCATCGCCGCCAATGCGGCATGCAGATCGGTATCGCCGTGACGCGCAACGAAAGTCTCCAGCGTCAGGCGCGCACCATTGCTGCCCAGCCAAGCGCGCGTGGCGCGCAAGGCGAGGGCCGCATCGCCGGTGCGCACGGCGCGGCGCAGCGTGCGACGGCATCGACGAAATTGGGTGGCTTCGGCTTCGGCATAACTACGCCAAATGCTACGCCAAACACTGCGCCAGACAGACAGCGCCTGCCGGTGCCAGCGCCAAACGATGACCGTCAGCAGCACGGCCAGGCCCAGCATCGCGGCCAGCGCCGGCTGACGTGTTACCCACTGCTGCCATACAGCAGAAGGCGCTGTGGCGTCCGACGGCAGGGGCGCTTGCGTGGGCGCTGCTGGCGATGCCGCAACCTCGAAGCGCAGCGCCGGCACGCTTGCCCAGCGCAGTCGATCCGCCGCCGGGTCGTACCAGGCAATCTTCAGCGCCGGCAGTTCGTATTTTCCCGCGGCGCGCAGCAGGTAGCTGGCGGCGTCGACGCGCTCGGCGGTGCGCGTACTGCCGCGTTCACCGCCGCGCTCGCTTAACTGCGGTTCGGTGGGGTAGACGGCGAGGCCGGCGAGGGTGCCGAATTGCAGCGCCGGCAGTGTCATGGCGGGCAGATTGTCGGCGCGCTGCACCAGACGGCGCGTGATGCTGTCGCCCACCTTGAGTTGGCGCAGTTGCTCTGGCGTGCGATCGAGCGTTTGCGTCAGCGTGTAGCGCGGCGTGGCGATGAAGTAGCCGAGGTTTTCGGCACCGGCGGGCAGGGTCACTGCAAACTCTCGCGGCGGCGTGCGCAGCGTCGTGCTGCGCACCATGGCGCCGTCGTTGTAGCTGACGTTGAGCGCCAATGGCGGCAGGCTGTAGCGACCGGCCTGTGCGGCGCTGAGCAGGTAATCGCGGCGAATGCCGGCGTAGCGGACGGTACCGATACGCTCGTTCAGATTGCCGCCCGATTGCTCGCTCAGGCGCGCGGCGACGCCGTCGACGGTGAGCTCGGGATAGCTGATCGGCGCAGTAAACCAGCCCGGTACCAGCACTTCGACGCTGAGCGTCAACGTCTGGCCAACGCGCACGTTGGCCGGTGTCAGCTGCATGCGGACGATGGGCGCGGGGGCAGCAATAGCCGCAATGGCGCTCGCCGTGCCCAGCCAGAGCAGCCCGACGAGAAGGCACCATGCACGCGTCATCGCACCGCTCCCCGCGCCGTCCCGCCAGCACTGACTTTGGCGCTTTCGGCGGCGAAACGCAGGCGCAGAAAGGCGGCCGGATCGGTGCTGACATTACGGAGCCAGAGTTGCTCCAGCGCCCTGGGGTCGAGCTTCTCGATGCTGACCTCGCCAGCCTGACCGTGCTTGGCCTGGTCGTTGAATTTCATCTGGTCGGCTTCCTGATTCGGCTCACCGCCGGCGAGCTGCCCGCCCTTGGGTGGGCGCGGGCGCAGACGCTCGGCCAGTTCGGCGATCAGGCGTTGGTTGGCGGCGGCCTCGGGCCAGTCCGGTCGCTGCTGCAACGCGCGTTCGTAACTCATCAGCGCGCCGGCATAGTCGCCACGTTGCGCCAGCGCGTTGCCGTGGTTGTAAGCGGCGGCAGCCGCAGAGAACTGTTCGCTGGCGCAGACGTAATCGGCCAACCGGTAGCAGGCCACGCCCTGCCAGTCGGCGCGCTGCGCGACGGCGCCGTGGCGCGCCGTGGCAAGGTAATCGCCGGCGGCGAAGGAATGCGCCGCGCGTTGCGCGGGTGTCAGCCAGAAGTAGGGATCGCGCCAGCTGCCGACGGCGAGCGCGAGCAGCGTCAGCAGCGCCGCCAGCGCCAGCGCGGCATCAAGCGAAAGCCGGCGCCATGCCATCACCAGCGCACCGTCCAGCCGCGGCGGAAACCCAGTGCGGCGAGCAGCAGCAAGGGCCAGAGCAGCCAGTAGCCGGCATCGATCCAGCGCGTTTGCGCGGCGGCGGCGTTGGCGGCTTCGAGATGGCTTTGCACGCGTCGCTGCACCTCGGCGACATCGTCGTCGTCAAGGCGGACGGGAATCGTCTCGATGCCGCCCATCGTGCCGCCCATCTCCGTATCACCCGAGCTGACTTTCCAAAGCAGACGCAATGGCGCTGTGTCGACAGGCGCGGGTAACGCAGATTCGATGCCGTCGCTAATCAGCAGCACGGTGCCGGGCACACTTTCTGCTGCGAGCAACTGCTCGGCCAGCGCCAACGCCGTCGGGCTGTTCTTGCCCCCGGCCGGAAGCAGATCGCTGCGCAGATGCGCGAGATAGCTGGCAAGAATGGCCGTATCGTCGGTCAGCGGCAGGACGATGTGCGCACTGCCGGCATAAACGATCAGCGCGGTGCGCGCGCCGCGCCGCAAATCGAGCAAGGCGCGGACTTTTTGTTGTGCGCGCGCCAGCCGCGTTGGCCCCAGCGGCGCCGGTTCGGCGCGGTTCATCTGCGGCCCCAGATCGAGCGCGATCACCAGGGGCGCGCGATCCTCGACGAAGGGGGGGGCTTCGCGCTGCCAGCTCGGCCCAGCCAGCGCTAGCCCGGCGAGGGCGAGCAGTAGCGTCAGCGCCGGGCGGGGTTCGGCCAGCCGCTGACGCCAGCCCGGCGTCCGATTGACCACGAGATGCGGCAAAAGGTGCGCGGCGATGATGCCGCGCCAGGCGTGCTCGGCGCTGTGCCGGCGCGCCAGCAGGTGATGCAACAGCCAGGCTAGGGGCAGCAGTACCAGCCAGGCGGGGCGCAGGAAGTGAAAGGCACCGGCGATGGAAACCAGTTCGTCAATGCTCATTGCGCCGTCGCCTGTGCCGTGGCGCGCCGCTCACGCCAGTGTGCGTGGGCCACGCCCAGTGCCGCCGTCAACTGGCCCAGCAGGAACAGCGCCAGCGCTGCGCCCAGCGGCCAGTGGAACAGCGCGTGGCGGGCGCGGTAGCTCAGCGTCTTGAAATCGCGCTGCTCCAGTGCGTCGAGCTGGGCGTAGATCGCCTCCAATTGGCGCTGGTCGGTGCCGAGCGCAAAGCGGCCGCCGCCGAGACGCGCCAGTTCTTGCAGCGTTGCGAGCTGCACCGCCTCGTTGCCGCGCGTTTTTGGATCGCCGATGGCCACCGCATGCAGCGTCACGCCGCGCTGGCGCGCCATGCTCGCCGCAGTGGCTGGCGGCACCTTGCTGCCGGTGTCGTTCCCGTCGGAGAGCACGATCACCAGCTTGTGCTTGGCCTGGCTTTCGTTAAGGAGCTTGACGGCGAGGCCCAGCGCATCGCCGATGCGCGTGCGCGGCCCGGCCAGGCCGACCTGCAATTCACCGAGCTGGCGCCGCAACAAGGCGTGATCGAGTGTCAACGGCACATGCAGATAGGCGCCGTCGCCGAAGACGATGAGGCCGATGCGGTCGCCGGTGCGGCCGGCAATGAAACCGTCGAGGACCTGTTTGATCGCACTGAGGCGCTCGGCGGGCTTGCCATCGAGGCCAGCAAAGTCTCTC
>CAZFSH010000130.1:0-4233 GCA_964521935.1 uncultured Propionivibrio sp. | reverse complement strand
GCCTCGAAGCGGCTGCGATGGGGGGGCGCGAAGCGCGTCAGCAGGAGCGGCAGCGGCCAGAGTAAGAGCAGCCACGGATAGAGCAGTTCCAGCGCACCATCGGGAAAGGCCAGCGACCAGGACGAACCGAGGGCGCCGTCGATGACGAAATTCATGCGACGCTCCGCTGCATTGCGATCCAGCCGGCGGCATAGTCGCAGGCGGCCAGCGCGGCACTGCGATCGATGCGGCCGGGCGGCGCGTAGGGGCCGTCGGCAAGGGCAGCGGCAACGGCGGGCGCAGGGGCGTCTTGAGCGGGGGCATGGTTAACGAGGTAGGCCAGCCAGTCGGCGCCGCTGAGTGCCGCCACGTCCTCACGGGCGGCGGTGTGCAGCGCGGCGCGGCGCAGCAGTGTCGCCAGCTCGGCGAGCAGACGACTACGCTCGCCGTCGTCGTCACAAGCGGCAATGCGCGCGCGCAGCATCGCCAGTTCGCGCCGCGCTGCGCGTCGCCAGGCGCCGTCCCGCCAGCGCCGACTTAGCGCACGCAGCGCGAGCGTCAGCAGCAGCAGCGCGAGCAGCAGCACCAGCCAGACGCCCGGCGTCGGCGGCCAATGAGGCGGCCAATGGGGCGGCCAGAGCGGCGGCGCGGTCGGCACGGTGATGTCGTGCAGGCGCGCCAGGGTTTCTGCGACCAGCGTGCTCCGGGCGTCGGACGGGACCATGAGTCAGCCTGTCAACGATGTGATGGCCGGCGCAAAGCCAAGCGCGGCGCGCAATTGCCCGGCCATGTCGCCGTTGCTGCTCAGCGCCAGCAGCGGCACGTCAAGTTCGCGGCGCAGTTGCGCGAGAAACGTGCGCCGCTGCACGCCGACGCTGTCGACGGCGGCGCGGGTGCGCATGGCGGTGGTGTCGAGCACGATCTGGTCGCGGGTGTCGCTGACGACGATCTGGCGCCGCGCCGGCACGCCGGCGGCGATCGGGTCTTCTATGAACGCGGCGATGACGTCATTGTGGCGTGCCAGCCGGCGCACGTTGGCGCGTGTCTCGGCCGAGTAGTCGTGGAAGTCGCTGATGATGACGATGATCCAGTCGTGGCGTGCACGGCGTGCGAGACCGGCGAGCACTGCGTCGAGCCGGCCCGGCGCGTGCTCCAGCCCCTTGCTCACACCGAGGCGGCGGTTGTAATCGACCAGCGTGGCAAAGGTGCGCAACAGGCTGGCGCGCTCGCGCCGCGGTTCGATCTCGGTCAGGCCGGCATCGCTGAACACCAGCGCGCCGAGGCGGTCGCCGGCGGTCGCGACCTGCCAGGCGAGCACGGCGGCCAGCTCGGCGGCGCTGACCGATTTCATCTGCACGCGCGTGCCGAAGAACATCGACAGGCGCTGGTCGACCACCAGCAGCACCGGTCGCTCGCGTTCCTCGGTGAATACCCGGCTGTGCGGCCGGCTGGTACGTGCGGTGACTTTCCAGTCGATGTGACGGGGGTCGTCTCCTGGCCGGTAGTCGCGCAATTCTTCAAACGCCAGCCCGCGCCCGCGCAGGCGCGTCGCGCGCCGGCCGAGCAGCGGGCTGCCCTGCGGCGGCTTGGCCAGCAGGCTGAAGCCGCGCGCGGCGTGTTGCAGCGCGATCAGTTCCGCAAGCGAGGTGTAAATACCCGTGTCGGCGCCCGAGTGGCCCTCCGCTCGTTCCCCTTCCCGCGGATGGGGGTGACTACGGCTCGCCGCTGCGAGGCTCGAACGTGCGTGCGACGCCATTGCTCTATCGGTTCAGCAGGCTCAGGCGACGGCGACGCGCGCCAGCAGTTCGTCGATCACGCGGTCGGCATCGACGCCGGCGGCGCCCGCCTCGTAGCTGAGCACCAAGCGGTGACGCAGGGCGTCGCGGGCGATGGCCTGCACGTCTTCGGGCCGGACGTAGTCGCGGCCAGCAAGCCAGGCGTGGGCGCGGGCGCAGCGGTCGAGCGCCAAGGTGCCGCGGGGACTGGCACCCCAGGCGATCCAGCTGCCCAGCTCGGCGCCATAGCGGCCAGCATCGCGTGTCGCTTGCACCAGATCGACGAGGTACTGATCGATGGCGGGGGCAACGTGCAGCGCGGCGACTTCGCTGCGGGCGGCGTGAATCCGGGCGGCGGTGAGGGGCGGCGATGACGCAATCGCCGTATCGCCAGAACTGACTTCGGGGCCATTGCGCGTTTCAGCGCGCACCAGACGCAGCACCGCCAGCTCCGCCTCGGCATCGGGGTAGCCGACGCGCACGTGCATCAGAAAGCGATCCATCTGCGCTTCGGGCAGCGGATAGGTGCCTTCCTGCTCGATCGGGTTTTGGGTGGCCATCACCATAAAAATCTCCGGCAGCGGGTGGCTGGTGCCAGCGATGGTGACTTGACGCTCCTCCATTGCTTCGAGCAGCGCCGCCTGTACCTTGGGCGGGGCCCGGTTGATTTCGTCGGCGAGCAGCAGGTTGGCGAAGACCGGGCCGGGCGCGAAACGGAACTCGCCGCCACCCTCCGATTTCGCGTGGTACATCTCGGCACCGGTGATGTCGGCGGGCATCAGGTCGGGCGTAAATTGCACGCGCGAGAACTGGCCGTCAAGCTCGCGCGCCAGCGCTTTGATCGCCCGTGTTTTTGCCAGACCCGGCAAGCCTTCGACCAGCAGGTGGCCATCGGCGAGCAGGGCGATCAGCAGGCGCTCGACTAGTGCGGGCTGGCCAACGATGCTTAGCGCCAGGCGTGTGCGCAGGGCGCTGAATTCGGTGAGTGCGGCAGACATCGGCATGCGCTCCGGAGTGAGTGGAGAGGGTGAAATGCGCTACGGCGTTCGCGCACGATATCGGTGGATATCGTGCGCGGACGCCGCTATCGGTCTTTACGTTAATTGCGTTGTCCGGCGCTGCGCAGTAGCTGTTCCATGACTTGATCGATGTTGAACGAGGCCGAACGCTGGCGCGGCGGGAAGTCCTTGAACGAGGCGGCAAATTTGCCCACCTGCTGTTGCACCGGTACATAGAGCCACATCTTGTCGCCCATCCAGCGCATGTACATGAACGATTCGTCCATCGCCCGTTCGAAAGGGTCGGACTTCAGGTTCACCGCCTTCGGCCAGCCCTTGCTGGTGCGGCCTTCGATCCAGCTGTCCATCTGTGTGAAGTGCACCTTCCAATCGTCCCAGCGTACCGCATTGAGCGTGCTCTGGTCGCTGAAGAAGAAAAACTCGTGGCGTGCGCTCGGCGCCTTGCTCGTCAGGTTGGCGAGCTGGTTGTAGCCATCCAGATGGACTTTGAAGGTCTTGCTGCCGGCTTGGTAGCCGGTGAGCAGCTTTTCCTTTACGTCAGGCACGCCGGCGGCAGCGAGTAATGTCGGTAGCCAGTCCAGATGCGACCAGATGCCCGTCTCGACCGTACCCGGCTTGACCTTGCCCGGCCACCGGATCATCGCCGGCACGCGAAAACCGCCTTCCCAGGTGGTGCCCTTGCTGCCGCGCCAGGGAATCATGCCGCCATCCGGCCAGGTAAAGACTTCGGCGCCATTGTCGGTGGTGTAAATGACAATGGTGTTGTCGGCGATTTTCAGATCGTCGAGCTTCTTGAGCAGGCGGCCCACGTCGTCGTCGTGCTCCATCATACCGTCTGCGTAGAGTCCGTAGCCGCTCTTGCCTTCCCACTGCGGTGATAAGCGCGTCCAGACGTGCATGCGCGTGGTGTTGGCCCAGACGAAGAAAGGTTTGTTGGCCTTGGTCGATTTGTCGATGAATTGCAGCGCGCGGCCGACGAACTCGTCATCAGCCGTTTCCATGCGTTTCCTGGTCATCGGACCGGTGTCCTTGCAGCCGCCGTCGGCGGTGCAGTCAAGCACACCGCGCGGACCGAACTGCTTGTGGAAGTTGGGGTCCTTGGGGTAGTCGAGGTCTTCTGGTTCCTCTTCGGCATTGAGGTGATACAAATTGCCGAAGAATTCGTCAAAGCCGTGGTTCTGCGGCAGGTATTCATCGCGATCGCCGAGATGGTTTTTGCCGAACTGGCCAGTGGCATAGCCCAGCGGCTTGAGCAGTTCGGCGATGGTCGGGTCGTCTTTCGACAAGCCAATGCGGGAGCCGGGCAGGCCGACAGTGAGCAGGCCCGTTCGGAACGGGTGCTGGCCGGTGATGAAGGCCGAGCGGCCTGCGGTGCAGCTTTGCTCTCCGTAGTAATGCATGAACTGCGTGCCTTCGTTGGCGATGCGGTCGATGTTGGGCGTTGATCCGCCCATCATCCC
>CAZFSH010000129.1:4317-7984 GCA_964521935.1 uncultured Propionivibrio sp. | reverse complement strand
GTTGAACACGGCATTCTCGGGGCGCGATCTGATCCTGATTGGCGGTGGCCTGTTCCTGATCTGGAAGAGCACAACGGAAGTGCATCAGCTGCTCGAAGGTGAAGAGGGCGAAGCCCAGCGCACTGTAGCGTCGAGCTTTGCCGGCGTCATCGGGCAGATCATCGTGATTGATCTGGTGTTCTCGCTGGACTCGATCATTACCGCAGTGGGCATGGTGAGCCACGTGGAAGTGATGATCGCCGCCGTCGTGGCATCGGTCGGATTGATGATGCTGTTTGCACCGTCGATCGGACGCGTGGTCAGTGAGCACCCGACGATCAAGATGCTGGCGCTGTCATTCCTGGTGGTTGTGGGCGTGGTATTGCTGGCCGACGGTTTCGGCCACCATGTGCCGAAGGGCTACATCTACTTTGCCATGGCCTTCTCGGTGGCGGTGGAAGTGCTCAACATTCGCTTGCGCAAGAAAACGGCCAAACCGGTTGCCTTGCACTCGCACTATGTTTCTGAGTCGTCTTGATGTTTCGCGCTATTTGCAGCTTGCGTTTGTGTTCGCCACGTTTTTGATTAACTAAGGAAGAAATATCATGAAATTACGTTTAGTTGCCTCCGTAGCGGCCATGGTTATGGCGCTGAGTTTTTCGCTGGTCAGTCATGACGCCAGCGCGGCGAAGCGTTTTGGTGGCGGCAAGTCCAGCGGTATGCAGCGGCAAGCCATCACGCCGACCGCTCCGGCGCCGGCACCCACCAATGCGGGCGCCATGTCTGCGGCCAAATCACCCACTGCGGCCGCTGCGCCGCAGGCGCAACCGAAGCGTTCCTGGATGGGCCCCTTGGCCGGCTTGGCCGCGGGCTTGGGGCTGGCCGCCTTGGCCTCACACTTTGGCTTTGGGGATGAACTGGCTTCGATGATGATGATCGGCCTGGCGGTGATGGCCGTGATGCTGGTGATCGGTTTCATCATGCGCCGGCGTGCTGGGGCGGGGGCTGGCGCACACGGAATGGCCTATGCCGGCGCCGGTCAGCAGCCGTCAGCGCCGCATCAGGCGTTTGAACGCAGCATGCCGGCATCGGGCGCGTCGGACAGTGTAGCGAGTGGTGCTGGTGGTTCGGCGGCGTCTGCTGAATCGGCTGTCGGCGCACAGGCGGCAGGAGCGCAGCCTACGGGCCACATTCCCGCTGATTTCGATGTCGCCGGATTTGTGCGCAACGCCAAGCTGAATTTCATCCGTTTGCAGGCTGCTAATGATGCCGGCAATCTCGATGACATTCGCACTTTCACGACGCCGGAAATGTTTGCGGAAATTCGCCTAGCCATCGCCGAGCGTGGTGGCGCCAAGCAGGAAACCGATGTGGTGAGTATCGATGCCACGGTACTTGATGTCAGCGAAGAGCCGACGCGCTATGTCGTCAGCGTGCGCTTTGTCGGACTGGTGCGCGAGGAGGCCGAGGCCAATCCGCAAGCGATCGACGAAATCTGGCACCTGACCAAAGCCAAAGACGGCAATGGCGGTTGGGTGGTGGCAGGAGTGCAGCAAACGCAATAAGGCAGATTGCAAGCCGGATTGTCAGCCGCTTGCGTACCTGCAAACAGGCGGTAGTCGTGGTCAGCGATGACTCGACTATCGCCTTTTTAATGCAGATCGATTTCTGCTGCCAGGTTACTCATGGTGTCGATGGCGGCGCCAAAGTTTCCCATGATTTGTTGCCAGTCATCACCGTGGTGCGTGCCCAGATATTCCATGAAGGATGAATCAGGGTCGTTGAGCAAAATGGCGTACGCAAAGGCGCCAATGTTGTTGCTTAGTTTGATCATGGCGTCGTAGCGCGTGCCCGTGGCAAACGCATCGTCGACCAGAACTGGTGCCGGCTCAAAAAACACCTTGGGTATTTCCATACGCAAGCTGGCGGAAAAGTCGTTGTTGATGGCTGCGCGGGCTTCGGCGAAGCTGCGCGATGCGGAAAAGTGCCCGTACGGGTGTATCTCAAAGCATTGATGTACCGGCGGCATTTTTTCTTGCTCCAGCGCACTCTCGAAGGCGCTTTCGACCGCTAGTCGGTCGCCCTTGCGTAGGCAAATACGGATGATCAAGGCTTCGGAAATGCCGGCAAATCCCTGCGCTTGAAAGTGACGAACAATGCGCTCGGCTATCTCGTTGGCGGGCAGCGTGGGCAGGTTTTCCATCGGGTGCGTCTTTCGCAAAATGCAGAGAAGGGGTGCAGTGTAGAGACTGTGGCGCCGCCGGGCACCGCAGCGTAGGAACTTATTTTCCTGCCAGCAAGCTCAGTCCCAGGCCGAACATGATGAGCGCGATGAGTGAGTCCAACACCCGCCAGGCGATCGCACGGCTGAACAGTGGGGCGAGAAATCGGGCACCGTAACCGAGGGCAAAAAACCAGGTGAAGCTGGCGCTGGCGGCGCCCAGCCAGAACGTCCATCGGCCTGCCTCGCCACGCTGGTTGGCCAGCGAGCCCAAGAGGATGACGGTGTCCAGATAGACGTGTGGGTTGAGAAAGGTAAATGCCAGGCAGGTGGCGATGGCGGTACGCAGCGGCGTGGCGATGTCGGCATCGACGCTGAGTTGTTGTGGCCGCAACGCGCGTCGCGCTGCGGCAACGCCGTAGGCCAGTAAAAACGCCGCGCCACCGTAGCGCGCGATATCTAAAACCAGTGGCGCAGACTGAATTAACGCCCCCAGTCCGGCAATGCCGGCGGCGATCAGCAGCGCATCGGCACTGGCGCAGATGAGCACCACCGGTAGCACGTGTTCGCGCCGAATACCCAACCTCAAGACAAAAGCGTTTTGCGCGCCGATGGCGATGATCAGCACCGCACCAGACAGAAATCCAGCCACAATATCAATGTTCATCGCTGTACTTTAGCGCGTTCGCACAGGGGTGGGTTTGCCCGCGCAGCACTCGCTCACTCAACGCGTCCCACAGTGGCCAAGCCCTCACGTTAGGACTATGCTTTACGTCATGAAGACTAATGAGGATCGCAACATGAACCAACGCTTGGTACTCGACGGCGACGATGACGACGATACCCCCGCAAGCGAACTGGCGCGTTTTCGCGGCTTGGTGCGCTATGAACGGCAAGTGCCGATCAGCCAGATTTCGTATTACCTGTGCGGAGAAATTCGCGATGCGCATTACTACACCGAGTTGTTTTACACCCTGCGCACGGCCAGCGCGACGGATCTGATTTATCTGCACCTGAATTCATCCGGTGGCGATTTCAATACCGGCTTGCAGATCATCAACAACATCTGCGCCTCCGATGCCCACGTGGTGACGGTGCTGGAAGCGCGGGCCTATTCGATGGCGGCGCTGATTTTTCTCAGTGGCGACGAGTTGGTGGTGCATGACAATTGCCAGCTCATGTTTCACACCTATTCCGGGATTTTTTCTGGCAAGGGTAATGAGCAACAGGCCGAAGGGCTTGCGGTGAGCCGATGGTTTGAGAAAGCCATGAACCGCATTTGTACCCCGTTTCTCAGCGAAGCCGAGATCGGCAAAATTCTCAAAGGCAGTGATGTGTGGATGGACTCCGACGAAATTCATCGGCGCCTGATGCGCATGCGTCGGGCGGCGTCAACCTCACCATCGAGGCCGCAGCCGAAGTCGGCGGCAAAAAAGCTCACGCCGAGTAAATCGCCGCCCAGTGCGC
>CAZFSH010000129.1:0-4217 GCA_964521935.1 uncultured Propionivibrio sp. | reverse complement strand
CAGCCGAAGTCGGCGGCAAAAAAGCTCACGCCGAGTAAATCGCCGCCCAGTGCGCCGTCTCACAGCGACTGACTTTTGACGGGGACGCTTTAGCGGTATTCGCTGCGCACAATCCGGTTGCCCGTAAAGCTGCCCAGATACAGCTGACCGTTCAGCTCGCGCGCTACCGTAGCGGCGCCCATGGGCGCCCCCGCGTGCTGCAGTACGGTGTCCTTGCTCATCGTCTCGGGGTCGATGCGTTCTATCGCATAGGCCAGCGTGCACGTTTCACCCGGGTGTTTGCTGCACGCCATCAACTCGCCCAGGCTGCTGGTGTGCGTTGCCACAAGCAAGCGGCCTTTGCTATCCCAAGCCAGATTATCCGGATGCCCGCTGACGCTGATGGCCGCAATTTGTTGTCCACTCTTGCGGTCGATTTTGCGTACTTGCTGGCCAAAATAGACATTGGCAAAAACAGTCGTTTCATCCGCACTGAGCTCGACGCCATTCAAAAATGGACCATGGCTGCCTTCAAGAATGCGGTAGTGATCGTCCGGCTGCCATTCCAACACATAGCCGGTGTCCATCCCGATAATCGCCTTGATTACCCCCAGGCTGCTGCCCAACACCTGCGGTGAGCGTTTGTCGAACATGTGGCTGGCAATGAAGCCGCCGTTTTTTAGCAGCACCACATCGTTGAGGAAACTCCCGGCCGGGGGCACGACGCAACCCCGCCACTGCAGCCGCGGAGCGGCATCGCCCGCGGCGCGCGGCAATAGCTCAAACATTTCGATGCTCTCGCGACCGCCATGGTTTACCACGGCGATTTGCCAGCGCTGATCGTTGCGTTGTCGCAGGGAGATGCCGTGGGGCGCGAGGCTGGCTCCGGGGTCACCCGGGCATTGCGCACTGCCCCAGTTTTCCGTTGGTGGAGTAGCGCTGGAAGGTGCGCTGGCGGTGGCGCTAGTACTCGTCGGGAAGGCGGGGCTGACCGTCGCCGTGGTGGTGTCAAAAAATACCAAGGAACCCGGCGTTGCATCTTCCATGTTTTTGCCCATTTGGCTGATCAGCAAGGTGCGCTGGTCCGGCAGGGCTTCAATATCTTCCGGGTTGCTGAACAGGCAGAATGGCGTCATGGCGGGCACCATGCTTGGTGTGGTGTCGCAGCCAGAAACCACCGCCGCGTTATTGCTGCAGCCGAACAGCAATGCACTGCTCAGGCATAACAGGGTGAGGCCGATTTTCATGATGAACTCCGAAGCGGATGTGGACGCGCTAAGGCCAAGAGAGCGGATGGCCACGGTAAGATGCCGGCGATGAATGATGGTGCACCGACGTTTCCGCAGAGTTTCCCCGATTTTTCGACACCTGTCGCGGATACTATGGCCGATGCGGAGCGGCATGTGTCCTTGCTTTTCGCGCTAACGGCTGAACGACTGTCCGTGTTTTATGAGCATGACACGTGGCTGACGCTGGCCCAGGGCGCCACCATCGCCGCCGATTGGCTGGCGCGCAGCAAGCAGAGCTTATCGCTGGTCCAGCGCAAGCATATCTCCGCATTGAGCGACGAGTTGGCGCGCCAGATCGCTGGCGCGGTATCGCGTCAAGCCGGCCTGCACATCGCGCACGAAATGACGGAGTCGCTGGACGAGCGTTATGTGTCCGAGGTGGGCGGCTCGATGCGCGACGAGTGCGCGCGTTTGCTGGCAGCCGAACCCTTGCCTGAAGCGTAAGCGGCTGTCGTGACTGAGTTGATACCTACGTTGGCCCGTGAGTTGCCGGTCTATCTGGCGCATCCGGTCGTGTTGCTGGCGATATTTGTCGCTGCGTCGCTGCTGATGATCTGGCGGCTTAACGCTATCGAGAGCAAAGGCTTTGAAGGCACGGTCTTGGGCACGCTGATCATGCCCTACTGCTCCGGCGCGGCCAATCTGGTATTTGCCTGGGTGATGAGTCGGGGCGGTGCTGGTGCTGCTGCTGCTGGCGCTGCGGCGGCCGGTAATGGCCATTTGATTATTGAAAACAGTTTGGTCAATAACGTCACCAACCTGACTCTGATTCTGGGGCTGTCGGCGATCTTTTTTCCGGCGGCGGCCAGTGCTGGTGCGCGCAAAAGTAAAAAATACGCCGACGCCTACCATCTGTATCGACTGGAGCTACTGTTCACGCTGATCGCTCTGTTTCTGTTCACCGGCACCCTCTGGGCGCTGGCCAAGGATGGCACCATCGACTTTTATGATGGGCTGGTGCTGGTCGCGCTGTTTCTGTTTTGGCAGGTGCTGCATGTGTTTGAGATTCTCAAAACCAATGTACGCAAAAACCGCAGTCTGCATTGGTCCATCATCATTGATTTGCTGCTGATTGGCGCTAGCGCCTACGGTATTTTTCTCAGTGTTGATCACCTGGTGCACTGGGTAGAAACGAGTAATAGTCGCGTGTTCAGCCTCGCCAATCTGGGCTGGTTGAGCGGTGCGCTCATGGTCTTGCCCAATGCCTTTCTGGCCTTGTATTACGCCCGTGCCGGCCGGCAGGACATTGTCATCAGCTCGCAGATCGGCGATAGCCACATCTGCATTCCGATGTGCATCGGCCTGTTTGCGCTGTTTCAGCCGATCACCGTGCCTAGCTTTTTCCAGACGGGCGCTGTCGTCATTCTGGGCGCGGGCGCGGTGCATTTTCTCTGCGTTGCCGCGCTAGGGCATTTGCCCAAGCTGGTGGGGGTGAGTTTGCTGGGCGGCTATGGTTGGTTTTTGTACGCAGGCCTGATCGCTTAGTGGCGCCGCGTGCTGCACCACGGTGTAGCTTGCTGTCGCTAAGCGCACCATGAGTGGGCGTGTGATTGCGGAGCGAACGATTGCGGTTGGCTGTGAAATGCTGACGATAACTATTGCAGAAACAGGTGCTTAACGAAGGCATGGTGCTGACTGCCGGAGGCGCGTTCGCGCATGGCACGGCGCTCGCTAAAGCCTCTTCATGCACCGTCTCACAGCGACTGACTTTTGCCGACGAATTTACGCCACCGTGGGCACACTCCTGTGCTGTGCTGCCCTGCTCGCCGGGGTACCGTCACTCACTCAGGCCGCCGTCCCCGCGGCCATCATGGCGCAGTTAGCCGATGAGGATTCCGACAACAAAATTGCCGCCATCCAGTCGTTGGTTCAGTCGGCCGATGCCGATGCGGTAGCTGTCTTGCAAACTTTGGCGGCAGGCGAGCTTGCTGGTCCGGATGGCCAGGCGATCATGATCAATAATCGCGTGCGCGGGGCCATCGACACGGGCTTATCGGCGCTGAAATTATTTGACGCTGACGTCAGCGTGCGACTGGCGGCAGCGCGCGGCCTCATGGGCAGCGTCGACGCTGACATGCTGCCCATGCTCAATAAAGCCCTGGCCAAGGAAACGCACGCAGGGGTGCGCGCTGTGCTGGTCGAAGCGCACGCCTTGGCCAGTTTGGCCAGCCCCGACAAAGCCGTGCGTCTGGCTGCCGTGCTGGCCTTGTCTGCCAGCCCGAATGCCAACACGCAAGCCACGCTTAAAGACATGGCCACGCCGGCGCGTGAGTCTGAGGTGGACGTGCGCATGGCGGCATTTCAGTCTTACCTTACCGTGCGTGACCGGCTGCGCAAAGCCGAGTTCGTCAGCCGCATTTTTACCGGCCTGAGTTTGGGCAGCATCCTGCTGCTGGCGGCCTTGGGGCTGGCCATCACCTATGGCGTGATGGGCGTGATCAACATGGCGCACGGTGAATTGCTCATGGTCGGCGCTTACGCCACTTACCTTGTACAAAGCCTGTTCCGCAGCCATGCGCCCGAGTTTCTCGACTGGTATGTGCCGGTTGCCATTCCGGTTGCCTTTGCCGTCGCGGCGGGCGTGGGGGTGCTGCTCGAACGTACCGTGATTCGCTGGCTCTACGGCCGTCCCTTGGAAACCCTGCTCGCCACCTGGGGCTTGTCCTTGATGCTGATCCAATCAGCTCGTGTGCTTTTCGGTGCGCAGAATGTGGAGCTGGCCAACCCCAGTTGGATGACCGGCGCCATCGAGCCGGTCGCGGGCATTGTGCTGCCGCTAAACCGGCTGGCCATCATCGGTTTCTCGCTCTTCGTGTTGTCGCTGGTCTGGGTGCTAATGAACAAGACGCGATTGGGCATGTTTGTGCGCGCCGTGACGCAAAATCGCGGGATGGCGGGCTGTGTGGGCGTGCCCACGGCGCGTATCGATACCGTTGCCTTTGCCCTCGG